>VBDE01000412.1 GCA_005883665.1 Betaproteobacteria bacterium | reverse complement strand
CTTCAGCGTCGGGATCACCAATTCGAGCACGGGAAGCCGCGCGCGCGCGCCGGGCGCTTTCAGCGCGTCGGCGAAGCGCGCGCTTTGCGCGGGGACCTCCGCGCCGGATCGCTCTCCGATCAGGGCGAGCTGCGCCTTGCGCAACTCGCCCTCGCCCAGCAGGAGTGCGAAGAGCGCCGCTTCCGCGCCTTTTTCGCTCCCGACGGCGGCGCGGATCTCCGCCGGAATTGCGTCGAGGATCCCGCGCGCATGATCGAGGTGGGCCGAGGAAGGATTGCCGATGCTTTCGACCAATGAGGCGGCGGGCGCAGCGGCACGCGGCGCATAGAGCGGACTCACGAACTCGCTCACGACCGGGCTTCCCCGCGCCGCCAGGGCCGCGGTCTCGGCGCGCGCCATGCGTTCGCCCAGCAGCCGCTTGGCGCCGGGACCCAGCAGTCGCTCGATGCGATCATCGAGCGGCGGATGGTCGTGAAACCAGGCAAATTCGAAATAGTCGTTGACGGGAGCGCCGATGCACATATGGGAAAGCTCCTCGGCGTGGCGCTGCGCGATGGTGCTGCCGCGCCGGCCGATCTTGAACAACGCTCCCCCGATGCCGTCCGGGTTGCGGGTGAACTGCACCGCGGATGCATCGGCGAGGAACTCGCGCTCGCGAGAGATCACCGCCTTGATCAGCCGGCCTGCCAGCACGCCTATCGAACCGATCAGCCACAGGAGGAGCCCGAGGAGGAACACGCGGATGTCCGTTCCCGCGCGACGCAGGTCGTCGCCGTCGCGGATCCCCGTCATCAGGAAGGCTCCGATCGACCCGATCATCACGATGCCGGCGATCACCCCGACGAGGTGGATATTGAGACGCATGTCGCCGTTCAGGATGTGGCTGAACTCGTGCGCCACGACGCCCTGGAGCTCGTCCCGGTTGAGCTGCTCCAACGCCCCCCGCGTCACGATGACCGTCGCCTCGTTGGGGGAGTAGCCGGCGGCGAAGGCGTTGATCGCATGCTGGTCATCCATCACGAACACGAGCGGCACGGTGATGCCCGACGCGAGCGCCATCTCCTCGACGACGTTGAGCAGGCGGCGCTCCGCCGGCTCGCCGGTGTCGCGCTTCACGTGGCGCGCGCCGATCAGATCCGCGATCGCGACGCCGCCGCCGGAGAGTCTGTACAGCCGGGAGGCGGTTCCCCAGCCGATGACGAGCAGCGTGCCGAGGGTAGACCACGCGTAAACGGAGCGGGGAACCTGCTGCAACAAGCTGCTCGAATACAGGATTTGCACGTCGAACAACCAGATGTAGACGATGGCGCACACCAGGTCGAACGCGGCGACGATGGCGGCGACGGCAAGCACGAACAGCAGGAGCATCAGCCACGTGCGGCGCCGGGCCCGGTGCTGCTGCTCGAAGAAGTCCATTGCGCCGCCGGCGCGGCCGCGGCGCTAGCCGAACCTCGAGCAGAGTCGCCTCCTTGAAACCGCCGAAGCCGGCGACGAAGTTGTCCGGAAAGCTCTCGATCCCGGTGTTGTAGCTCATAACCGCGTCGTTGTAGGCCTGGCGAGCGAACGAAAGCTTGTTCTCGGTGCTGGTGAGCTCCTCGGAGAGCTGCATCATCGTCTGGTTGGCCTTGAGGTCGGGGTAGGCTTCGAAAAGCGCAAACAACCTGCCGAGCGCGCCGGAGAGTCCCGCTTCGGCCGCCGCCATGTGCTTCATCGCCTCGGCATCGGCCGGATTGGCAGCGGCCCGCTGGTTGGCGCTCTGCGCGCCGTTCCTCGCCGCGATCACCGCTTCGAGCGTCCCGCGCTCGTGCTTGATGTAGCCCTTCGCCGTTTCCACGAGATTCGGAATCAGGTCGTAGCGGCGCTTCAGCTGGACGTCGATCTGCGCAAAGGCGTTCTTGAAGCGGTTGCGCTGCGCAACCAGCCCGTTGTAGATCGAGATCAGCCACACCACGGCCGCGACCACGATGCCGACGACAATCCAGAATCCCCAACTCATGTCTTCCCCTTTTCTTGCGTGCGTTCCGGTCGTGAGCGAACGCGGATTCAGTCGTCCTCGTCCTGGATCACCACGGTCCCGGCAAGTTTGTCGTGCCATCCCTGTTTGCGCTTGTCGAAGGCGATCCAGAGGAAACCGAGGAATATCGGGATGATCGAAACGAGGTAGGCGAAATAGCGACCGATCAACTTTCCGGTGGACGGCGGCCCGTACGTGTTGGCGTCGACGATTCTCGCGGAGATGAGCCAGAAGGTCTTGCCCTGCATCGATAGCTGGATGTAATTCCTTCCAAATATCGCAATGAGGATAAGGCCGATGATCACGGTCAGGATCAGAGAGTCGATGAAGAAGGCGAACAAGCGCATCCAGAAGCCCACGTATCGCGGCGATGTCACATTGTCGGCCATGGCCACCCCCTTCGAGCGCATGGTAGCCCGACAATTGTGATCGAAGCAACCGCGCTTTATGATGGCCCGGGAATCCGGAAAGGTCGCGCATGAAAGCCGTGCTGTGCAAGAACTGGGGGCCGCCCGACGCGCTCGTGGTCGAGGACATCCCTTCGCCGAAGCCGGGCAAAGGACAGCTTTTGGTGTCGGTAAAGGCGAGCGGGGTGAATTTTCCCGACGTCCTTCTCATCCACAACAAGTACCAGTTCAAACCCGACCTGCCCTTCTCACCGGGGAGCGAGATTGCGGGAGTGGTCAGGCAGGTCGGCGAAGGCGTGCACGGTTTCATGCCCGGGGATCGGGTGATGGCGCACATCCGCTGGGGCGGCTATGCGGAGGAGGTCGTGGTCGACGAAGCGCTCGTCACGCCGGTTCCGGCCGGCCTCGATTTCACGGTCGCCGCCTCGTTCGGCCTGGTCTACGCGACGGCCTACCACGCGCTCAAGGACCGCGCGGGGATCAAGGCGGGCGAGACGCTGCTAGTGCTCGGCGCGGCAGGCGGCGTCGGCCTTGCGGCGGTGGAACTGGGCAAGCTCTTCGGTGCGCGCGTGATCGCCTGCGCTTCCGCCGACGACAAGCTCGAGACCTGTAAGCGCTTCGGCGCCGAAATCACGATCAACT
>VBDE01000407.1 GCA_005883665.1 Betaproteobacteria bacterium | reverse complement strand
GCAGTGCGCACGATGACGAGGTTCGCGACATCGATTCCCGCCGCGGCGAGCGCCGGCGCGTAGGGCAGGTGAGGCGGCGCGATCCAGACGGGCCGCAATCCGCGCTTGGACAGTCCGGCAAGCGCAGGGCCAAGCAGGCGCAGCTCGCCGATGCCTTCGTGCGCAGGCAATATCTCGGTCAGCGCTCCGGCAGGCCAGCCCCTGCCGGGAAGCTCGGCGTCAAGCCCGGGAAATCCACATGAAATGGTCGGCGTGCCGGCCCGGCTCAAGACCTGGCCGCGCCAGATGTCGGGACGATCGAGCAGGACGGCGAAAGAGATAGGCATGTTCGCCATGGAATCGCGCCTGCGGGAAAGCGAGCGTCAAAGAGGTCTGCGGATCACGCCGACGCCGAGGCCTTCGATTGCAAAGTCGTCCTCGCGCAGATCGACGACGATGGTCTTGAACTCGGGATTCTCCGGGAGCAGTTCGACAGTGTTGCCGCGGCGGCGCAGGCGCTTCACAGTGACCTCGTCGTGCACCCGCGCCACCACGATCTGGCCCGAGCGCGCCTCGCGCGTGCGGTGCACGGCGAGCAGGTCGCCGTCGAAAATGCCTGCATCGCGCATGCTCATGCCGCGGACTTTCAGCAGGTAGTCGGCGCGCGGCTGGAACAAGGCGGGGTCGACCTGGCAGCGCCGCTCGACATGCTCCTCCGCGAGAATAGGGCTGCCTGCGGCGACGCGGCCGATGAGCGGCAGCCCGAGGCCCTCGGTAAGTCGGATGCCGCGCGAAGCACCCGGGGTCAGCTCGATCGCGCCTTTCCTCTCCAGCATACGCAGATGCTCTTCGGCGGCGTTGGGTGAGCTGTAGCGGAATGCCTTCGAGATCTCGATCCGGGTAGGCGGGAAGCCGGTCTTCTGGATGGCTTTGCGGACGAAGTTGAGAATTTTCTGCTGCTTGAGGGTGAGCTCTTCGGTCATGGGACCTCCATATCTGTATTTATATACAGTCTTTGCCCGCTTGGCAAGGGGCGTATAATCCGCAACCCATGGCTCAGCCCTACGAATCCGATCTCACCCGAATGATCCGCGAGCTGCTCCAGGAGAAGCCGCACATCGTCCAGGAGCAGAAAAAGGGGCGGGCGCTGTGGTGGGACAGAAAACTCGACCCCGAGGAGCTGAAGCGCACCCGGGAGTCGAGCGTCAAGCAGCAGGCCTACGTCTATCAAAACAAGGTCTGATTCCGGCCTCCAGGCGTTCGCAGCGGCCTTCGCGGTCTGTGTTGCGCTCTGCGGCTGCGCTCCACCCCGCGGCTCCGCCTTCAGCATGGAATCCCGGCCGCTCCCGGCGGACCCGCTGCTGGCGTCGGCCCTCGTCGGGCGCGGTGACAGCCTCGATGAGCGCGAGCGAATCGCCGAGCTCAACCAGAAACGGGATTGGGACGGGCTATTGCGCTATGCCGAGGAGCGGCAGCGCCGGGATCCAGAAGGCTCCGATTGGGGGGTGATCGCCGCCTACGCTTGGGTGCGCCGCGGCGATTATCCGAAGGCGACCTCGGCACTCTCGCGGGTCATTCAACGCAACCCGGAGGACATCGGGGCCTGGAACCTGCTTGGGGAGTCCCAGCGTCAGGCAGGGCAGCCGGGTCAGGCAGTTCGCACCCTGGAACGTGCGAGCGCAATAGGCCGAACCTCCTTTGCGACGTTCTT
Source organism: Betaproteobacteria bacterium (assembly GCA_005883665.1). Lineage (GTDB taxonomy): Bacteria > Pseudomonadota > Gammaproteobacteria > Burkholderiales > SG8-39 > VBDM01. The sequence continues at coordinate 1,057 of VBDE01000407.1, read as the reverse complement.
CCTTCTTGGAGAGGCCTATCGCCTGGAGCCGGAATTCGCCCGCGCCTGGTTCGAACTGGGGGCTGCCGGTATTCGGCTTGGAGAGCGGGATGAAGTCCGGGGTGTCCTGGAGCGCCTGGAAAGGCTCGATCCGCTGCTGGCAGAAGAGCTCAAGAGGCGCTTGGAAGGCAGGCGGAGTCCCTGACCTCTGTAGCGCCGGTTTGTCGCATATGTATATTATGTTAAATTAGGCACGGGTTCAGGAATACTTAAGGTCATTTCTAGGATCGCCTCCCAGTTCCTTTGAAAAGCCTGAAAAAGTTAAGCGTGGTGATAGCCGCCAGCTCGCTGAGCCCAATGCCCCGGAGGCGAGCCACTTCCTCGGCCACATAGCGGACCAGAGCGGGTCGATTGGTTTTCCCCCGGTGAGGGACGGGGGCGAGATAGGGGGAATCGGTCTCCACGAGCAAGCGTTCCAGAGGGATCGCGCGGGCCACGTCCTTCAAGGCCCCGGCGTTCTTGAAGGTCACGATGCCCGAGAACGAGATATGGAATCCCAGGGCGATCGCCGCGTCCGCCACCGCCTGGGACTCGGTGAAACAGTGCATCACCCCCCCTACTTCGGCCGCCCCCTCTTCCCGCATGATGGCCAGCGTGTCCTCGGCAGCTTGGCGCGTATGGATAACGAGAGGCTTCCGGCATTCGCGCGCGGCGCGTATGTGGGCGCGAAAACGCTCGCGCTGCCACTCGAGATCGCCGCTCACGCGGTAGTAATCGAGCCCGGTCTCGCCGATCGCGACGATCCGCGGGTGGCGTGCGAGCTCGACCAGCCGCAGCGGATCCACCTCAGCGCGATCTTCATGGTCCGGATGCACGCCGACGGTCGCGAAGAAATTATCGTAAGCCTCGGCGAGCGCTAGCACCTTGGGAAACCCGGCGAAATTGACGCTGATGCACAGGGCGTGCGTCACGCCGTTCGCGCGCATCTCTTGCCGCACATCGTCCATCTTGCCGTCGAATTCCGGAAAATCCAGATGGCAGTGTGAGTCGACCCATCCCGGAGCCGGACTCTTTTTTT
>VBDE01000120.1 GCA_005883665.1 Betaproteobacteria bacterium | reverse complement strand
CCCTGCGGCGTGCCGAGCAGCGGCGAAGCGGCAAATCCGCGGTAACTGATGTCGGGCTGAAAAGGGTTGCTCTGGTTTTCGTTGATGTTCACGCCCGAGAGGCGCTGGCTCATGAACTCCGACAGGTTGAGCGGGTGCTGCCGCATGATATCCGCCCCGGTGACCGCCTGGACGTTCGCGGGGACCTGCGCGGCGGGAACGCCGAAGCCGGGCAGGGGCGTGACGCCGATGACTTCGACGGCGGGCGTCTCGAGCTGCTCCGCGGGGTTTTCGGCGCAGACGGCGCCTCGAGCGAGCGCGAACCCGGCCAGGGACAGGATCAGCGACGCGCCGGTGAAATCCCGCTTTCGCATCGCGCTCCTATTCCAAGCTCGAGATGTAATGCTCGAGATCCTCGATGTCCTGCTCGGTGATGGTCTGGGCGACGCTGGTCATGCTGCCGGCATCGTTGGTGCGCGTGCGCGCCTTGAAGGCTTTGAGCTGCTTGATCACGTACTCCGGGTGCTGGCCGGCGACGCGAGGAATCTCGTTCTGCCCGGAGAATCCTCCCAGATGGCACATGGTGCACAGGACCTCGTCGGCCTTCTTCTTGCCGCGGGCGACGCGCGCGGCGTCGGGCCGGAAGGCAATGGGCTTCGGTTTCTGCGCGGCGAAGTACTCCGCGAGATCGAGCATGTCCTTGGTGGAGAGCTTCGCCACGATCGGCGCCATTGTGGGTTCGCTGCGCCGGCCCTCCTTGAAGTCTTTCAGCTGAAGGTAGAGATAGCGGGCGGTCTGGCCCGCGAGCACCGGAAACTGTCCGGTCGCCGGGTTTCCGTCGGCGCCATGGCAGGCGGCGCAGGCTTCGGCCTTGCGCTTGCCCGCAGCGAGATCGGCGTGCGCCCCCGGCAGGAAAGCGAGGAGAACGCCCAGGGCGAGAATCCGTTTCATCCGGCGCCGCAAAAAATAAAAGGCCGCCCTCGGGCGGCCTCTCAGAATCGCAACGATCAGGGCAGCGCGAATACGACGACGCTGTTGCCGCGCTTGAAGTCGATCTGCGTATTTCCGCCCGCGGCAACGGCGACGTACTGTTTGTTCTTCACCATGTAGGACACCGGGGGCGCGTTGACGCCGGCTCCGGCCTGGTACTGCCACAGCAGGCCTCCGGTCGCCGCGTCCACCGCCTTAAACAACCCGTTGCCCTCGCCGAAGAACACCAGACCGCCTGCCGTAGCGAGCGCACCGCCGATCAGCGGCTGCTCGGTGTCGTACTTCCACGCCACCTTGCCGGTATCGATGTTGACCGCCGAGAGCCGCCCCCACTGTTTCTCGCCCGGAATGACCTTGAATGCGCCCCCCAGCCATAGCTTGCTGCCGCCCGGATAGTTCGCGGCTTCGACGTGATACGTCATCGGCTGATGCAGGTTGAGCGCATAGGCGAGGCGCGTCTTCGGGCTGAAGGCCATCGGCGACCACTCGACTCCGCCGTTCGCGCCCGGCAGCATGCGCGCGCCCTTCGCGGTCGGCAGCACCCACATGTTTTCCTGCGGGATCATCGCTTCCGAAAAGCGGATCAGCTTGCCCGTGCCGCGCTCGTGCACATAGACGTGGCCGGTCTTTCCTCCGTGGATCACGACGTCGACCATCTTGCCCTCCTTGTCCTTCGCCTGCGTCAGGATCGGCGGGCTGACGGCGTCGAGGTCCCACACGTCGTGCGCGACGTACTGGAAGTGCCACTTGTACTTCCCGGTGTTCAGATCGATTGCGACCATCGAGTCGGTGTACAGGTTGTCGCCTGGACGATCCGTGCCGTAGAGGTCGGGCGAGGGATTGCCGGCGACGAAGAACACCGTCTTCGTCTTGCGGTCGACCGCGGGCGTCATCCACACGCCCCCGCCCAGCGTCTGGTAGAAGCCGCCGCCCTTCGCGGCGAGCTGCTTCTTTTCCGCCGCAATGTCCCGCTTCATGTTGCGGCCGGTTGCGTCGTTCTCCGCCCACACGCCTTCGTGCCCCTTGTCGGGAATCGTATAGAACGTCCACAGGAGCTTGCCGCTCTTCGCGTCGAACGCCTTCAAAAAGCCGCGGATGCCGTACTCGCCGCCGTTGGTGCCGATCAGCACCTTGCCCTCCGCCACGGTCGGCGCCATGGTCTCGGAGTAGCCCTTCTCCGGATCGGCGATCTGAACCTCCCAGGCGACCTTGCCTGACTTGGCGTCGAGCGCAACGAGCTTCGCGTCGAGCGTGCCCATGTAGAGCATGCCCTCGTACGCGGCGACGCCGCGGTTGTTCGGGCCGCAGCAGAAAGTCGTGATCGGCCCCATCTTGTGCTTGTAGTGCCAGAATTCCTTACCGGTGACCGCATCGATGGCATAGACGTGGTTGTACGAAGTGGTAAGGAACATCACGCCGTTCACCACCAGCGGCGAGGTTTCCATCGACTCGAGCACCGCGGTCTGGAACGTGAACTGGACCTTGAGCTTGTCCACGTTGCCCGTGCCGATCTGAGTCGCGGGGTAGTAACGGGTCTGCTCGTAATTGCTGTTCGGATGCAGATGATTCAGGCCGTCGCCGCCCGAGGCATCGAGCATCGCCTGGGTCACCGGCACGAGCGACGGAGACATCGGCACTCCGGCAGTGGTGGTTCCGCCCTTGACCTCCTGGGCCTGAACGCTGCCGAATGCGAGCGAACTGAGGCCTGCGGCAATGAAGAAACGGAGACGGGTGCGCATGACTCCTCCTTGCGATTGTTGAGTGTTGTTCAGATTGGCCGAAACGGCTGCGTGGCGCGAGCCGGAATAGGTGGTTACTATAGAAACAAAGGTACGATCAGGCAAGGTGGGCAATCGTCAGGCGCGCCATCGACATGAAATCCGGAGAAAGACGTTGACTCGCAAGCTGGCTTTATCGCTTTGCCTGCTCGCCCCCGTTTGGGCGGGGGCTCAGGATCTTTCCCCCAACGCCCAGCTTCTTGTTGCGGCGCGGCAAGGCGATCTCGCCGCGGCAAAGCGTCTGCTGGAGGGCGGCGCGGCCGTGAACTCTCGCAACCGATTGGGCGACACGCCGCTCTTGATCGCGCTGAAGAACGGCCATGGGGACATGGCGCGGCTCGCCGTCGAAAGAGGCGCGAGCGTGAATCTCGCGAATCTCTCAAGCGTGACTCCGCTGATGGCGGCGAGTTTCTCGGGTAACCCGGAGCTCGTGAAAATACTTCTGCAAAAGGGGGCAGAACGCGCCCCGGCAGACCGGGTCGGAAAAACGGCCATGGTCTATGCCGCCGGCCTTGGGCACACCGAGGTGGTCGAACTGCTCCTCGCCGACGGCGAGAGCCCCCGCGCCGCGTATCACAACGATCTCACCGCGTTGATGTGGGCGGCGGCCTACGGCCACACGGGGACGGTGAAGCTGCTGCTCGAGCGCGGCGCCGATGCGCTCGCGCGCGACAACCGCGGCAAGACCGCGCTCGCGATGGCGATCGAGGGCGCACACAAGGAAACGGAGCAGCTGCTCCGCGAAGCCGGCGCCACTCAGTAGATCAGCGGACCACTACGCCCCAGGGCGCTTCGCCCACCGGGATGTCGCGCAACGGGGTCATCGCCTCGGCGTCGATCACCGACACGGAGTTGGAGCGGCCGTTGGCGACGTAGAGTTTTTTCCCGTCCGGAGTCAATGCCATGTTCCAGGGGCGCTGGCCGACGGGAACGGTCGCGGTGATTTTTCCCGAGACGACGTCGATCGCCGAGACCGAAGCCTCACCGCCGTTCGAAACGAACACGACCTTGCCGTCGGGCCGCACCGCGATTCCGTTGGAGCGTTTGCCCGCGGCAATGACGGCGATCACTTCGGTGCCCTCGCAGTCGATCACGTAGACGCGGTCGGAATTCTCCGCCGCCACGTAGGCGCGGCTTCCGTCGGGAAGAAAGCCGATGCCGCGCGGGCGCTCGCCGACCGTGATCGATTTGACCGCGCTGCGCTTTGCGACGTCGATCACGTCGATCACCGCTCCGTCTTCGGCGCTGACGTACAGCCATTTGCCGTCTGGACTGAACACCGCGTGCTCGGGGTTTTGTCCGCTGACTCTCACGCCCGTCAGCTCGCGCGGCGCCGCGGCGCGGACCAGCGCGACGCTGTTGTTTTCCTCCACCGCCACGGCGATCCATGCGCCGTCACGGGAGATCGTGACGCCCTCGGGCGATTTTCCTACCGGGATCCGCTCGGATATTTCGCGCGTTGCGAGATCCACGACCACGAGCGAGCCGGTCGGCTGGTCGCTCACGTAGAGCCGTCGGCCGTCGGGACTTGCGGCGATGCCGCGCGGCTTGCCGCCGGTCTTGATGGTGGCCACGACCCGGTCGCTCGCCGTATCGATCACCGACACGGTTCCCGATCTCTCGTTGGGGACATAGGCGAAGGGCGCCGCCCGCGCTTGCGAGAGGCACGCGAGCGCGAGAATCGATAAGGCGAGTCGTCGTAGTTCCACGTGGAATCCGAAGCGCTTGGGATCGGTCGCAATTGTAGTGCAATCCGGTATCATCCGGCGGGATCGAATTTTTGCGGGAGACATGAAACACTTTTTGCACGCCGGAGCAGCGGTGCTGCTCGTGTGGGGGCTCAGGGCCGAGGCGCAGTTCGTGGACCCCTCGCTTCGCTGGCGCACGCTCGACACCGCGCATTTCTCGGTGCACTTCGCCGAGCACACCCTTGCGCAGGCCCGGACGGTGGCTGAGGTCGCCGAATCCGTCTATCCGCGCGTCACCGGCTGGCTTAAATGGGAGCCCGAGTCACGCACGCAAATCGTGGTGCTGGACTCGCTTGATCTTTCGAATGGGTACGCCTCGCCGCTGCCGTTCAATTTCATCGGCATCATCCTGTCGCCGCCCGCCGAAGGCGAGCTGCTGCAGAACCGCGAGTGGCTGGAACTGGTGCTCACGCACGAATTCACCCACGTCGTTCATTTGGACAAGGCAAAGGGCCCGCCCCTTGTCTTTCGTAGAATATTCGGCCGATTTCTCGTCTTGCCCACTATTTTCTTTCCGCTCCTTCCGAGCGCGTTTCCAAATCTGTTGGAGCCCCGTTGGTTGACCGAAGGTCTTGCCGTCTATTCGGAGTCCGACTGGAACAAGGGGTACGGCCGCCTCGGGCAGAGCCATTTCGAAGGCCAGATGCGCGCGGAAAACGCGCGCGGTTTCCGTTCGCTACGCGAAGTGAACGCCGGAGGGCGCGGCTTTCCGCTCAACCGGGATTATCTTTACGGCAGCTATTTCTTCTTTTTCCTCGCCGAGCGCTACGGCCCGGACGCGATCCCCAAGTACGTCGAAACCTACAGCGGCCGCTGGTTTCCGTTCCGGGTGCATAGCGCTCCGCAGCCAGTTACCGGAAAGGCCATGGACGAGCTGTGGCTCGAATACTACGAATGGCTCGGGGGGCGCTTTGCGCCCAAGGCCGGCAAGCAGCCCGATGAGGGCGGGGAAATCGCCGTGCAGGCTTGGTCGCTCACAAGCCCGCTCGTCACGTCCCACGGGGAGCGCTGGTACGTGCAGGGCGACGGTTACACGCGGCCGAGGCTGATGCGTCAGACCTCGGGCGGTGACGTCGAAGTCGTTCGCACAGTGGAGCCCGGGACGCGTCTTTCCGTGTCGCCCCGCGGGGACCTGCTGCTTGCCCAGCTCGAGATCTGCAAGAACTACAGCTATTACTACGACCTGTATCGGCTCGAACCCGGGGGCGGCCTGAATCGGCTGACCGCTTGCGGACGCTTTCGCTTTGCCGCGCTGCTCGACGACGGCCGTATCGTCGCCATTCGGGTGGTGAACGGCGAGGCGGAAATCGTCCTATTGAACCAATCGGGCGAGATTGAGCGCTCCCTCTATCGAGCCGCACCGGGCGAGGCGCTGACGGGTCTCGCGGCTCGGGACCAAACGGTTGTCGTGACGAGTCTGCGCGACGAGCGCTGGTCGCTCGTCGAAATCGCGGGCGGCAAAGCGCAGGTCCTCGTTGCCGACCGGACGGTCAAACATTCCCCGCGGTTCGGTGAATCGGCGGACCAGATCTACTTCGTGGCCGACTACGGCAACGTGGACAACGTCTGGTCCTGGCGGCGCGGCGAGCGGCGCCTGGCGCGATGGACGGAGGCGCTGAACGGCGTACGCGAAATCAGTTCACCCGTCGCCGGTGAAATGCTGCTCACCACAATCGAGGCCGACGGCGACGTCCTGCGGGTGCACGGCCTGCCGGATGCGCCGCTCGAGATTCGCGAAGCGGCAGCGCCTGCCCAGGTCGAGCCCTCCTCGTCGGGCGAGCGCCGCGCCGGCCAGCCCCCCGGCACCGACCGGCCTTACTCGCCGTGGGCTTCGCTTCTCCCGCGCTCGTGGTTCCCGGCGCTCTATTACGCCGACGGCGCCTTTGCGCTCGGCGTGCAGACCTTCGGCCAGGACGCGCTGGGACTTCACCGGTACGCGATTGCGCCTATGTACGAGATCACCCAGCACCAGGCGCTGGGAAGCGCCGCCTACGTTTACGACAATCGGCACGGCCTGCTGCTGAACCGCTGGATGACGGTCAAGGCGAGCGCAAGCAACAACCAGGCGTTCACCGGCGCGGACGTCAAGGCCTACACCATCAACGAGACCGCCCAATGGGTCTCGCTGTGGCGGCATCTTTCCTTAGGCACGCGCATCTACTGGGGACTGGGCGGGGCGCTGGATCGGGAAATCCTGCACGACCTCGCCGCGGGCACGTCGGCCTCTCGCGACGAGCGCGTCGTGGGGATCGTCGCCGGAGTCGATACGCGCCGCCAGCAGCTCCTTTCGGAAG
>VBDE01000119.1:5232-28119 GCA_005883665.1 Betaproteobacteria bacterium | reverse complement strand
CTTCATGGAGCAGGACGAGCAGCCGTTCAAGGCCAATTTCGAGAAGATTCCGACGCTCAAGCCCGCGTTCCGCAAGGACGGCACCGTGACCGCCGCGAATTCGAGCTCGATTTCGGACGGGGCGGCGGCGCTTGTCATGATGCGCCGCTCGACCGCCGCGAAACTGGGCCTTGCGCCGCTGGCGGTGGTCGTTTGCCACAGCACGCATTCCCAGGAGCCCGGGTGGTTCACGACAGCGCCGGTGGGCGCGATCAAGAAGCTTTTCGATGCCACCGGCTGGAGCGCGGGCAAAGTGGATCTTTATGAGATCAACGAGGCCTTCGCGGTGGTCACCATGGCGGCGATGAGGGAGCACGGCTTGCCGCACGACAAGGTCAATATCCACGGCGGTGCCTGTGCGCTCGGCCACCCGATCGGCGCCTCGGGCGCGCGCATCCTCGTCACGCTGATCGGCGCGCTCAAGAAGGCCGGAGGCAAGCGCGGTATCGCGAGCCTGTGCATCGGTGGAGGCGAGGCGACCGCGATGGCGATCGAGGCCGCGTGATGCCGAACCCGGTCGAGTTCTATTTCGACTTCTCCTCGCCCTACGGCTATATCGCGAGCGAGAAAATCGATGCGCTCGCGGCGAAATACGGCCGCGAAGTGACCTGGCGGCCGTTCCTCCTCGGAGTCGCGTTCAAGACGACCGGCGGCGCGCCGCTTCCCTCCATACCGGTCAAAGGAGCGTATGCGGCGCGCGACATGGCGCGCAGCGCGAAATTCCACGGCGTCGCCTACCGCTTCCCTTCGGTTTTCCCGATTTCCTCGGTCTCGCCTTCCCGCGCGTTCTATTGGCTCGACGCCAAGGACCTCAAGCGCGCGCGCGAGCTCGCCAAGGCGCTATACCGTGCCTATTTCGTGGACGACGTCGACATTTCAAGCGCCGACAACACGGTCGCCGTGTGCGCGAAGTTCGGCCTGAAGGCCGACGAAGTCCGCGCCGGCATCAGCGATCAGGCGATCAAGGACCGCACCAGGATAGAAGTGGACAAGGCGATCGCCCGCGGCGCGTTCGGTTCGCCCTTCATCGTCGTCGATGGTGAATCCTTCTGGGGCTCAGACAGGTTGGATCAGATAGACAAATGGCTTGCCACCGGCGGCTGGTGAGCGCATATGACCGAGTATCTGCTCTATGGCTTCGCCCAGTCCGGCAATTGCTACAAGGCCGCCCTCTACCTCGAACTCGTAGCGGCCGACTGGCAGGCCCGGTTCGTCGACTATTTCAACGGGGAGACGCGGACTGCGGAATACCGCAGGATCAACGTAATGGGCGAGGCGCCTGTGCTTGAGCATGGCGATCTGCGTCTTTCCCAGTCCGCGGTCATCCTGGACTACCTGGTCGAGCGCTTCGGCCGCTATGGCTGGAACGACGGCGCCGAGCGGCGCGAGATCCTGCGCTGGCTGTTCTGGGACAATCACAAGCTGACGAGCTACACCGGTACTTACCGGTTCCTGCGCACGTTCGCCCCGGCTACGGACAAGGCGGTGCTCGAGGAATTTCGCAAGCGGGCCGAGGGCGCGTGGAAAGTGCTCGACACCCAGCTCGGGCGAGCGCCCTATCTCGCTGGCGGCCGGTTGACGATCGCCGATATTTCGGCCTGCGCCTATCTGTTCTTCGAGGACGAGCTCGGGGTGAGCTGGGCGCACTACCCGAACATCGATCGCTGGCTCGGGCGCATCCGCGCCGTGCCGCGCTGGCGGCATCCTTACGCGCTGCTTCCCGGCCATCCCATCCCGGCACGCAAATAGGACGAAATGGGCGCGATCCGCAGCAAGCTCGATCCGGGTTCGGAGGAATTCCAGGCGAACGCCCGCGCGATGGCCGCGCTCGTGGCCGCCCTGCGCGCCAAGGTCGAGCGCGCCGCGCAGGGCGGCGACGAGGCGGCGCGCGCCAAGCACACGGCCCGCGGAAAACTGCTGCCGCGCGAGCGCTTGCGCTTGCTGCTCGACCCAGGCTCGCCGTTCCTCGAGCTTTCGCAGCTCGCCGCTTTCGGCATGTACGAGGACGAAGCGCCGGGCGCCGGCATCATCACCGGCGTCGGCCGCGTCTCGGGCAAGGAGTGCGTGGTGGTCGTGAACGACGCGACGGTCAAGGGCGGAACCTACTACCCCGTCACGGTGAAGAAGCACCTGCGCGCGCAGGAGATCGCCTTGCAGAACCGGCTTCCCTGCCTCTACCTCGTCGACTCGGGCGGCGCGTTCCTGCCGGAACAGGACAAGGTCTTTCCCGACAGGGAGCACTTCGGCCGCATCTTTTACAACCAGGCGATCATGTCGGCTGCCGGAGTTCCGCAGATCGCCGCGGTGATGGGCTCGTGCACCGCCGGCGGTGCTTACGTCCCCGCGATGTCCGACGAATCCATCATCGTCAAAGGACAGGGAACGATTTTTCTCGGCGGGCCGCCGCTCGTGAAAGCTGCGACCGGGGAAATCGTCTCCCCGGAAGAGCTCGGCGGCGCGGAGGTGCACGCGCGACAATCGGGCGTCGCGGATCACTACGCGCAAAACGACCTCCACGCGCTCGCGATCGCCCGCGCTATCGTCGCCAACCTCGGCAGCGCGAAAGACGTGCGCCTCGCCCTGCGCGAGCCGGTCGAGCCGCTCTACCCCGCCGACGAACTGCACGGGATCATCCCCGAAGACAAGCGCAAACCCTACGACGTCCGCGAGGTGGTCGCGCGCATCGTAGACGGAAGCGAGCTCGACGAGTTCAAGGCGGACTACGGCACCACCTTGGTGACCGGGTTCGCGCGCATCTGGGGCTACCCGATCGGCATCGTCGCGAACAACGGGATCCTGTTTTCCGAGTCTGCGCTGAAAGGCACGCACTTCATCGAGCTCGCCAGCCAGCGCGGGATTCCGCTCATTTTCCTCCAGAACATCACAGGCTTCATGGTGGGAAAAAAGTACGAGGCGGGCGGCATTGCCAAGGACGGCGCCAAGATGGTGACCGCGGTCTCATGCAGCCGGGTGCCGAAATTCACCGTCATCATCGGCGGCTCGTTCGGCGCGGGCAACTACGGGATGTGCGGGCGCGCTTTCGGACCGCGCTTTCTTTGGATGTGGCCGAACGCCCGCATCTCGGTGATGGGCGGAGAGCAAGCGGCTTCCGTCCTCGCCACGGTGAAGCGTGACGGCATCGAGGCGAAGGGCGGCGCCTGGAGCAAAGCGGAGGAGGACGAGTTCAAGCGTCCCATCCGCGACCAGTACGAGCGGCAGGGGCATCCCTACTACTCCACCGCGCGGCTTTGGGACGATGGAGTGATCGCCCCCGAGGAAACGCGCCGCACCCTCGCGCTTGCGATCTCGGCGTCTCTCAACGCGCCGATCGAGGAAACCCGGTTCGGCGTTTTTCGAATGTAAGGAAATCCCGATGTCCATCCACCGCGCAACGACAGAATGGCAAAGGAGCGGGATGCCGTTCGAGCTCGGCACATACAGCCGTGCCCATCGCATCGAGTTCGACCCCACCGTACGGCTCGACGGAAATGCCGCAAAGGAGAACATTCCGCCTGGCGCGCCGCATGCGAAGGGTGCCGATCCGGAGCAGCTTTTCGTCGCCTCGCTTTCGGCCTGCCACATGCTGTGGTTCGTGAGCCTGGCCTCGACCATGAAGCTGGTCGTCAACCGCTACGTCGACAATGCCGAAGGTGTGCTCGAAAAGAATTCCGAAGGTCGCATGGCGATGACGCGAGTCACCCTGCGGCCCGCGGTCGAATTCGCCGCGCCACCTTCGCCGGCGGTGCTCGCCAAACTGCACCACAAGGCCCACGAGAAATGCTTCATCGCCAATTCGGTGCGGACTCAGGTGATCGTCGAGCCGCGTTAGCGATTTGCACAAGAGCTTCATTCGGGAGGACGAGGCATGATGCACCAAACCATCGAAATCCAAGCCGGCCTGGCGGTCGCCGTCATTTGGCTCAACCGGCCCGAGGTGCGCAACGCCTTCAACGAAACGATGATCGCCGAGCTCACCGCTGCCTTCGGCGAGCTGGAGCGGGATCCGGCGGTGCGCGCGGTGGTGCTCGCGGGACGCGGCAAGGTGTTCTGTGCCGGCGCGGACCTGAACTGGATGAAGAGAATGGGCGAGGTGGATTTCGACGAGAACCGGAAAGACGCAATGGCCTTCGGCACCATGCTCAACCGGCTGCACGCGCTCGCGAAGCCGACGGTCGCGCGCGTGCACGGCGCCGCGTTCGCGGGGGGCATGGGGCTGATTGCCGCTTGCGACCTCGCGGTCGCGTCCACCGACGCCGAGTTCTGCGTGTCCGAAGTACGCTTGGGCCTCACCCCGGCCACTATCAGCCCCTATGTTCTCGCCGCGATGGGCGAACGCGCCGCCCGCCGCTATTTCCTCACCGCCGAGCGCTTTCCGGCCGCGGAAGCGTATCGCATCGGCTTCGTGCAGGAACTTGCGCAGCCCGCGGAGCTGGATGCGACGGTGAACGCTATCCTGGGCGAGCTCGTCCAGGGCGCGCCGGGGGCGCACGCTGCAACCAAGGAATTGATCCACGCGGTCGCGAAGCGGCCGATCACACCCGAAACGAGGGCCGATATGGCGGGCCGCATCGCCAGTGCACGGGCGTCCGAGGAAGGCCGAGAAGGCGTGCGCGCCTTCCTCGAGAAGCGCAAGCCCGCCTGGATGCGGCAGGCGATGAAAAAGGGCGCCAAGAAGAAAAAATAGGGCGCGTCCTGTGTTCGCCAAAATCCTGATCGCCAACCGCGGCGAAATCGCTTGCCGCGTGGCGAGAACCGCGCGGCGCATGGGCATAGCAACGGTCGCCGTATACTCGGACGCCGACGCGCAATCGCGTCACGTCGCGCTCGCCGACGAGGCGTTTCGCATCGGCCCGCCGGAGGCAAAGGACAGCTACCTGCGCGGCGATCGGATCGTCGAGGCGGCGATGAGCTCGGGTGCTTCGGCCATCCACCCGGGCTACGGCTTCCTCTCCGAGAACGCGGAATTCGCCGAGCGCTGCGAGCGCGCGGGAATCGCGTTCGTCGGCCCGCCGCCGCAGGCTATCCGCGCCATGGGCGACAAATCCTCGGCGAAAGCCATCATGGAAAAGGCCGGAGTGCCGCTCGTGCCCGGCTATCACGGCGGCAATCAGTCTCCCGACTTCCTTCTCGATCAAGCCGTGCGCATCGGGTTTCCGGTTCTAATCAAGGCTGCGGCCGGCGGCGGCGGCAAAGGCATGCGCGCGGTCGAGCACAAGGCGGAATTCGACGCGGCGCTCGCCGCATGCCGGCGCGAAGCCTTGTCGGCTTTCGGTGACGAGCGCGTGCTCCTGGAAAAATACCTCGAGCGCCCCCGGCATATCGAGATCCAGGTGTTCGCCGACCGGCAAGGCGGCTGTCTCGCGCTCTTTGAGCGCGACTGCTCGATGCAGCGGCGCCACCAAAAAGTGCTCGAAGAGGCGCCCGCGCCCGGCATGACCGAAGCGCGCCGCCGCGAGATGAGCAAGGCCGCGGTGGCGGCCGCGAAAGCCGTCAGCTATGTCGGCGCGGGAACCGTCGAGTTCATCGTCGATCGCGCGGGGACGTTCCATTTCATGGAGATGAACACGCGGCTTCAGGTCGAGCACCCGGTCACCGAAATGATCACCGGCCTCGATCTGGTCGAATGGCAGCTTCGGATCGCCGCGGGCGAAAGACTCCCGATCGCCCAGAAAGACCTGCGCGTCAGCGGCCACGCGATCGAGGCGCGCGTCTACGCCGAGGACCCGAACAGGGATTTTCTGCCAGCTGCCGGACGCATCGCTCATCTCGCCTTGCCCGCGGAATCCGGGCACGTGCGCGTGGAAACGGGTGTGCGGGCCGGCGACGAGATCACGGTCTACTACGACCCCATGATCGCCAAGCTCATCGTCCGGGATAATGATCGCCCCGCGGCGCTCGAGCGAATGCGCAAGGCGCTCGGGGAATTCGAGGTCGCGGGCCCGGTCACCAATCTCGGATTTCTCTACCGGCTCGTGCAGGATCGAGATTTCGTCGCCGCCGATTTCGATACGGGCCTGATCGAGCGCCATCGCTCGGAGCTTCTCGCCCCTTCGGCTCCGGCAGGCGAGGAGGCGCTGACACTTGCAGCCCTGACGGCATTGTCGCAGCTCGACGCCGGCGAGGCGCGACGCCCGGGCGACCCGTTTTCACCTTGGAGCCTAGCCGACGCCTGGCGCGCGAACCAGGACAGCGCTCGGCTCCTTGTCTTCCTGGAAGGCGAAAATCGGCACGCGGTCGGCGCCTAGTGAAGAGCTACCGGCGCGAGGACCGCAGATTGACGGCGCAACTCGAGGATGGCACCGTCGAGGGCAGCGTGGTCCGCTCGGGCAGCCGCATCGAGGTGTTCCTGCATGGCAGGCATCACATCCTGGAAATGCACGATCCGCTGCGTCAGGAGCTGGCGGTCGAGTCGAGCGCGGGCGATCTCGAGGCCCCGATGCCGGGCAAGATCATAGCGATCCTCGTCGGAACCGGCGACCGGGTGGAGAGAGACGTGCCCCTGCTGATACTCGAAGCGATGAAGATGGAGCACACCATCCGGGCACCCGCGCGGGGCCGGATCGCGCGGATCCTTTGCCGGGTAGACGAGCAGGTCGGCGAGGGGACTGAGTTGATCGAGTTCGAGGCGGAGTCGTGAATCTCCCGAGGAAAGTGAGGATCGTCGAGGTGGGTCCCCGCGACGGCCTGCAGAACGAAGCGAGTCGGGTTCCGACCGAGATCAAGATCGAGCTCATCCATCGCCTCGCCGACGCGGGCCTGCCCGCGGTCGAAGCGACCGCCTTCGTTTCGCCGAAATGGGTTCCGCAGATGTCCGACAGCGCGCAGGTCATGGCCGGCCTTCGCAGGAAGCCGGGCGTGGCCTACCCGGTGCTCGTACCGAACCTGCAGGGCTTCGAAGCAGCGTGCGCCGCGGGCGCCGAGGAGGTCGCCGTATTCGGCGCGGCTTCCGAGACGTTCAGCCTGAGGAACACCAACTGCAGCATCGCGCAGAGCCTCGAACGCTTCGCCCCCGTCGTCAAGGCTGCGCGGGCACACAAGATGCGCGTGCGCGGCTACATTTCCTGCGCTGCGGGCTGTCCCTACGAAGGCGAGGTGAAGCCGCGGGCGGTGACCGCCGTCGCGGTGAAACTCTACGAGATGGGCTGCTACGAGATTTCGCTGGGCGACACGATCGGCGTCGGAACACCCAGAAAGATCCGCCGCATGATCGAAGCGGTCGCCGCAAGAGTGCCCGTCGAAAAGCTCGCCGGTCATTACCACGACACCTACGGCCAGGCGCTGGCCAACATCTACGCGTCGCTCGAGCTCGGCGTGAAGACTTTCGACAGCTCGGTGGCGGGCCTGGGCGGCTGTCCGTACGCCAAGGGAGCAACCGGCAACGTCGCCACCGAAGACGTGATCTACATGCTGGAGGGCCTGGGAATTCGTACCGGCGTCGATCTGACCCGGCTGCGACAGGCCGGCAAGTTCATCTGCGCGGAGCTCGGGCGCGAGCCGGATTCGAAAGTGGCACGCGCGCTCGCGGCGAAGGATTCATGAACCAGGACACACGGCCCGGAGGCGACGTTCCCTCACCGTGCAACAACGTGTGCCGAATGAACCCGGATACGGGCCTGTGCGAAGGCTGCTTTCGCACGCTCGACGAGATCGCCGCCTGGTCCGCCATGAGCGACGCCGAGAAGCGCGCGGTGCTGGCGCAGTTGCCCGCGAGACGGACACTGCGATGAAACTGCCCGAAGGCATTCAGGTCATCGAGCGCGGCTGGCTCTCCTCAAACAACGTCGTGCTGCATGCGCGCACCGGCGCCGTGGTCGTCGATTCAGGCTACGGCGCCCACGTAGCGCAGACGCTGGCGCTCCTCGAACGCGTCCTTGCGGGAAAAAAGCTCGCGCGCCTCGTCAATACGCACTGCCATTCCGACCACATGGGCGGCAACGCAGCGATCCAGAAGAAATACGGCTGCAGAACCAGCGTCCCGGATGGCGAGGCGCCGCTCATCGACCGCTGGGACGAGCAAGCGCTGATCCTTGCGATCGCCGATCAGCGCGCCGAGCGGTTCCGTTACGACGATACTTTTCGCGATGGCGACACTCTGCGGATGGGCGGGTACGACTGGCGAGTGATCGCCGCACCCGGACACGACACCCACGCCGTGATGTTCCATTCGCCCGAGGCGCGCGTCCTGATTTCGGGCGACGCGTTTTGGGAAAACGGCTTCGGCGTGGTCTTCCCCCAGCTATTCGGCCGCGACACCGCGCTCGCCGAGACGCGCGCGACGCTCGAAGCCATCGGCCGGCTCGAGGTCGACGTGGTGATTCCCGGCCACGGCCGGCCCTTCGGCGACGCCGGTGCGGCGCTCGAGCGTGCGTTCTATCGCCTGGAGGGATACGAAGAGGACATCACGCGGCTTGCGCGCCACTGCGCCAAGGTGATGCTCTCTTTTGCGCTGCTGGAAAAGCGCTCCATGCCGCTCGCCGAATTGCCGGCCTACGTCGCGCGCGTGCCCATCCTCGCCGAGCTGAACTCGCGCTACCTCCGCATGACGCCAGCGGCGATGGCGGAGTGGCTGGTCAACGAACTCGAGCGCGCCGGCGCGGTGCGTCGAAACGACGGCATGCTGTACGCGGCCGGGAATTAGTTGCGCCGACGCGCACTCCAGTGGGCCACTTCGCGGTCTGCCCTGCGCACGGTGCCGCTGAGGGAATCGCCTGTCACGCGCCCGACCAATTCCACCGGTCCGCGGTCGAGCGCCCCGGGGGGCAGCATCAGGCGCAGCTCCTCGCCGCGGAGCCTGCCATAGGAAACCGGGACGTCGCCTTGCCCGGTCAGCTCGACCGTCCCGGACACGAACTGGAAGCGCTGCTGGAGAGCGAGCCGCGTACGCCGCGCTTTTCCGCCCGAGCTTAGCTCGAAAGTCCATTCGCCTTCGATCCGGGCCGGGACGATCCACAAATACACCATGCTTTCCTTGCGCATGCCGACCTTCTTGTCCGGGGCGGGGATCGTCTGCTCCGCGTCCGGGCGCCAGTCGCGCATGTCGTAGTCGTGCGAGACGACGCGCGTGCCCGGTTTGAGCTCTGCCAGGATTTTCGGGCGCAACGCGATGTTCACGTCGGGCAAAAGGTAAAGCGTCAGGACGTTCGCCTCGTGGAAATCGGTGCTGAACAAATCCTGCCGCAGAAATTTCACGCGATCGGCAATGCCCAGGCGACGCGCTTCCTCGTTGGAGCGCTGCACCAGGCGCGGATCGATTTCGACGCCGAACCCTTGAGCGCCGTGTCGTTGCGCGGCGGTGATCATGATGCGGCCGTCGCCCGAGCCGAGGTCGATCACCACATCGCCCGCCTTCACCTGCGCCATATCGAGCATCCTGTCGACGACTGCCTGCGGGGTCGGCACATAAGGCGTGTCGAGCTCCTTTTCCTGGACTTGCGCGAATGCGCCGCAGGAACAGAAAAGCAGCACCGCAAGCGGCACCGGAGCGAGGACTCGCTTGTTCTCGAGAGTCGGCACCGCCAACACCTTCAGATCACCGCGTTCCTGCGCAACGCAGCGATTTCGGCATCGCGAAATCCGGCTTCGCGCAGGACTTCATCGGTATGCTCGCCGGATCCGGGCGCCGGGCGAACGATCGCGAATTCGAATTCGCCGAACTTGACCGGGAGCGCCAGCTGCGTCAACCCCTCCCTGACGATAGCCATGCCGCGGGCGCGCAGCTGCTCGTTCTCCAGTGCCTCGTCCACGGTCAGGATCGGGCTCACGCAACAATCCGCGCGGGCGAAGACCTCGGACCATTCATGCTGCGTGCGCAAGGCAAAGGCCGCCGCCAGGCGCTCTTTCACCGGCCTTGCTTCCGCACCGTACACGATGTGTTTTCCTTTCAATTCGGCACAGCCGAGTATATCGCACAGCGTTTCCCAGAATTTTCGCTCGAGCGCCCCCACTGCCATCCAGCGACCGTCCCGCGTCCGGTAGACGTTGTAGCAGGGCAGCCCCCCGTCGAGCATGCCCGATCCGCGGGCCGGCGTCTTTCCATGCTCGAGAAATCCCAGAAGAGGAAAGATCGCGTGCGCAAAGACGGCATCGGTCATGGCGACGTCCACATGCCGGCCGCGCCCGGATGATTTTGCGTCGATCAGCGCGGCGAGAATTCCCATCACCGGGGTGAGCGCCCCGCCGAGCAGATCGGCGATCTGGAAATTCGGGACGACAGGGGCCTCGGCGGTCCCGATCTGGTCGCCGACGCCGGCGTAGCCGATGTAGTTGATATCGTGGCCGGCGCGGTCCGCGTAAGGGCCGTCCTGTCCGTAGCCGGTGATCGAGCAATACACCAGACGCGGATTCACGGCGGCGAGCGCCTCGTAGCCGATGCTTAGCTTCGCCATGGCACCGGGACGGAATCCCTCGACGAGGACGTCGGCGCCTTTCGCAAGGCGCAAAAAGACTTCCCGTCCTTGCGGTCGCTTCAGGTCGAGGCGGATGGCGCGCTTGTTGCGGTTGACCAGCCGGAAGAAATCCGACATGCCCTCCCGCGTGCGGCCCATCTCGCGGGCGTAGTCGCCGGCGCCCGTGTTCTCGATCTTGATGACGTCCGCACCCAGATCGGCGAGGTGCAGCGTCGCCATCGGACCCGGAAGCAGACGCGTCAGATCGAGGACGCGGATTCCGGCGAGGGGTTTGCGGCGCTCCGGCATCTGTGCCGACCCGCGGTTTCAGTCGTATTTCTTCGCATCCTCGATCACCTTGCCGTCGTTTGGAAGCTCGCCGAGCTCTCTGAACGCAACTTCGCCGCGCAGCTTGGTGATACTGCGGATGCTGTCTTGTATCGCCTGCGCGAGTCCTGCCGGCGGCATACCGCGCATCTCGCATTGCAGGGTCATGCGGTCGGTTCCGCCCGGATTGTCCACGACAAGGCGCGCCTTCAGGATTTCCTTGTGTCGCCTTACGATCTCGGCGACCTGCGATGGCTGCACGAACATTCCCTTGACCTTGGTGGTCTGGTCGGCGCGTCCCATCCACCCGCGGATCCGGACATTGGTGCGTCCGCAGGGGCTTTGCCCCGGCAATGTCGCCGACAAGTCTCCGGTACCGAATCGTATCAGCGGGTAATCCGGATTGAAGCTGGTAACGACCACTTCGCCGACTTCGCCTTCCGGCACGGGTTCGCCCGTGCCGGGGCGCACGATTTCGAGGATCAGCGCTTCGTCGAGGATCATGCCTTCGAGCGCTTCGGACTCGTAGGCGATGAGGCCCAGGTCCGCCGACGCATAGGACTGCAACACCCGGATGCCGCGCTCGGCCATCGCGGCGCGCAGCGCGGGCGGAAGATACTCGGCGCCAACGGCAGCTTTTTTTAGGGAGCGGATATCCGTTTTCAACTCGTCGGCCTTCTCTACGATCAGCTTCAGGAACGAAGGCGTGCCGATATAGGCGCTTGCCCGCAGATCCGCGAGGGTCGCCGCCTGCATCTCCGTCTGCCCCGTTCCGGTCGGCACCACCGTGCAACCGAGCGCGATCGCGCCTGACTCGAGCATCGAGCCTGCCGGCGTGAAATGGTAGGCGAAGGTGTTGATCGCCAGGTCGCCCGGGCGGAATCCTGCCGCGAAGAGGGCCCGCGCCGTGCGCCACCAATCACGGCCGCGCCCTTCCGGTTCGTAGATCGGCCCCGGCGAGACGAAGACTTTGCCGAGCTGCGCGAGCGTCGCGTTCAGGCCGCCGAACGGGCGCTCGCCTCTTTGCAGCCCGGCGAGATCCGACTTGCGCGTCACCGGAAGCTTTGCCAGCGCGGCGCGGCCGGTGACATCAGCCGGATCGACGTCGGCGAGAATCCGCGCCCAGCCCGGAGCCTTCCGTTTCGCGTGCGCGATCTGGCCGGCAAGCGCGGCCATCAAGAGGCGTTCCCGCTCCCCGGGGTCGCGGGCTTCAAGGCTGTCGTAGTACTGCGGCATCGAATCGGTCGGCGGGCGCGAGAGCAGAAGTGGACCGAAGGCCTCGGCGACAGGCAACATAGCACACAAAATCAGGATGGGTTATAAGGAATTAATCTAAAATTCGTTCCCATTTCCGGGACCGCCCGGTAACTTCTCAGGCCGTGCTCCGGCGGTGCCGCAGATCCGGGGCGCATGCTGCTTCACAGGGGGAGCCATGGACCCAAAAGGCGTTAGTGAAGACTGGCTGTCGGTCTGGATCGGATTGCTGGTTTTCGTCCTCGCGCTCGGCGTTCTCGGTGGAGTCGACGTCCTGGGATGGGTCGTCGCCACCACGGTGTGGATCGACGCTTCCAAGGCCCTCGCGCCCCTGTCCAAGGGCTACGCGGGCCTCGGAGGAATGGCCGCCCTGATCGCCACCTATGTTGCGCTGCTCGTCGTGATGACCGCGGGCGCCTATGCGCTCAAGGCCGACCTCAAGCGCTTCGCCCTCGGGTTCACGGCTGTGTTCTGGATCAGCTACCTGTGCTGGATCGCGGGCAGCTACGCGAATTTCGCCGTGACCACGCCGGCTGACATGCAGAGGTTCGGAATCAGCTGGTCGCTCAAGCTCACCAACGAAGGCGGATTCATCGTCGCGCTCGCCGCCGGCCTCGTCATCGGCAATTTCTTCCCCGGCTTTGCCGGATGGATGAAGGAGGCGGTGCGGCCCGAGTGGTACATCAAGACGGCGATCGTCATTCTCGGCGGATTTCTCGGAATGACCGCGGCCGCGCAGCCGATTCTCGCCAAGTCGGTCATGTTCCGGGGCCTGGCAGCGATCATCGAGGCCTATCTGATCTACTGGGCGGTCGTGTACTTCGTCGCGCGCAAGTGGTTCGGATTCAGCCGCGAGTGGTCGGCGCCGCTCGCATCGGGAATCTCGATCTGCGGCGTGTCAGCCGCGATCGCGACCGGCAGCGCGATCCGCGCGCGGCCCATGGTCCCCATCATGGTGGCTTCGCTCGTCGTCGTCTTTGCCGTTGTCGAACTGCTGATTCTCCCGTTCGCGGCGAATGCATTCCTCGCTCGCGAACCCATGGTCGCGGGCGCGTGGATGGGGCTAGCGGTCAAGACCGATGGCGCCGCCGTGGCGAGCGGCGCGATCACCGAGTCGCTGATCGTCGCGAGTGCAGCGGCCGAAGGCATCAACTACGCGAAAGGCTGGATACTGGGTGCCACCACGATGGTGAAGGTCTTCATCGACATCTTCATCGGCATCTGGGCATTCATCCTCGCCTGGATCTGGACGACGTATATCGAAGTGCGGCCGGGGGACAAAGCCAGGATCGGCGAGATCTGGGAGCGTTTTCCGAAATTCATCATCGGCTACCTCGTGACCTTCCTCGTGATCCTGTTCCTCGCTTTGGGCGCCACGCCCGCGACGACCGCGAAGATACGCTCGGCGATGGGCGAGGCCAACGCCTTCCGCGGAATCTTTTTCGTCATGACTTTCTTCACCATCGGCGTGATGTCCAACTTCAAGAAGCTCTGGGAGGAAGGCATCGGCAAGCTTGCCGCGGTCTACCTCGTGTGCCTGTTCGGCTTCGTCATCTGGGTAGGGCTGGTGATCTCGTGGGTGTTTTTCGGCGGCGTGAAGCCGCCGCTCGCAGGTTGAAACGGAGAACGATCATGGAACAAGCCAAAGTCGGCGAAGAGATGCGCAAGATGCCGGTCGAGCCCCTGCTGCCCGTCGAGAAAAAGCTGATCGGCTGGAGCTTGGGCGTAGGGCTGGTGCTGCTGGTGATCCTGATCTTCGCGACCCGGGGGCCGCTGGCCGCCTAGGTCCTAGTCGAACTTCGCTCCAGTTTCGCGGATCACGCGGGCGATGACGCTCGCGTCTTCGCGCAGGAAAGCCGCAAAGTCCTCGGGCGAGCGCGAGCCCGCGGTCTCGGTTCCGTCGCGCGCGAGTATCTCCTTGAGGCGGCCGTCCTGCAGCGCCTGCGTCGTCGCCTCGAACAGCCGCTTGACGATATCGCGCGGCGTGCGAGCCGGTGCGAAGAACCCGTACCAGATCGACAAGTTGTAGTTTGCCAGGCCGGCTTCTTCCATTCCCGGCAAGCCCGCGATCAGGGGCGAGCGGGCGCGCGTCGTCACTGCGAGGCCGCGCAGCCGCCCGGCCTGCACCAGCGGCATCACCGAAGGCGAGGTCGCGAAGGTTACATGGGTATCGCCCGCAAGCACCGACTGTACCGACAGCCCGCCGCTCTTGTAGGGCACGTGCACCATCTCGATGCCGGCCAGGGCGTCGAAGAGGGCCGTGGCGAGATGCGGTAGCGAGCCGTTGCCTGAAGTCGAGAAATTGAGCTTGCCCGGATTTTTTTTGGCTTCGGCGATGAGCTCGCGAATCGACTTCACCGGCAGCGAGGGATGGACCGCGACCACGAGCGGCGAGCTCGTCACCTGCGTGATGGCGGCGAAGTCGCCCTGGGTGTCGTAGGCGACGCTCTTGTTGATCAGGGGATTCACGATCATGCCGCTCTGGCTCGCGATCATGATGGTGTAGCCGTCGGGCGCGGCCTTGGCGACGAACTCGGCGGCGAGGCTCGATCCCGCCCCGGGCTTGTTGTTCGGCGGCGCCGCCCGGGGCAAACCCGACCACGAGGCGGATCGGCTTGGTGGGATACGATTGCGCCGAAGCCGCGCAAGCGGTCAGAAGCACAATCAGCGTAACAACAAGTCTCATATGCGAGTTCCCTTTCAGGCAAGCCACCTCTTTCTACGCCGGTAGTGCTTCACGTCCTTGAAGCTCCTGCGGGCGCCCGAGGAGATGCCGAGATAGAACTCCTTGACGTCCTCGTTCGCGGCGAGCTCGGCGGCGGCGCCGTCCATGACCACGCGGCCGCTCTCGAGGATGTAGCCGTGATCGGCGTAGCGCAGCGCGACGTTGGTGTTTTGCTCCGCGAGCAGAAAACTCACCTTCTCCTTTTGATTGAGGCTCTTCACGATCTCGAAGATCTCCTCGACGATCTGCGGCGCGAGCCCCATCGAAGGCTCGTCGAGCAGGATCATGCTCGGATGGGCCATCAGCGCGCGCCCAAGGGCGGTCATCTGCTGCTCGCCCCCCGAGGTATAGCCAGCAAGCGCGGCGCGCCGCTCCTTCAGTTGCGGAAAGTAGCCGTACACCCTTTCCAGGTCCCGCTTGAGCTGCGCGCGGCCCGCGCTGCGCGTATACGCGCCGGTGAGGAGATTCTCCTCGACGGTGAGATGCGCGAAGCAGTGGCGCCCTTCCATCACCTGCACCACGCCGAGCCTCACCAGCTCGTCGGGGCTCAGCCGGTCCACGCGCCGCCCGCGGAACTCGATCGTTCCCTTGGTGACCTCGCCGCGCTCGGCGCGAAGGAGGTTGGAGATCGCCTTGAGCGTGGTGGTCTTGCCCGCGCCGTTCGCGCCGAGCAGCGCGACGATTTTTCCTTCGGGCACCGAAAGCGACACGCCCTTTAGAACCAGGATGACGTGGTCGTAGATGACCTCGATGTTGCTGACGGCGAGGTAGGGCTGCTGCGATTCGGGCTTCGGGACGGCGGACATATGGGGCCCCTCACCCTAACCCTCTCCCGCAAGCGGGAGAGGGTGCGAGCATAGCGAGCGGGTGAGGGTCGTTCACGTTCTCCCGCGAAAGCGGGAGAGGGGGCGGGGAACTCTCAACCTTCCTTCGAACAGTCGCGCGGTGTGATGCCCTTCTCCTTGGCGTATTTCGCAGCGGACTCCTCGATCATGGGCCTCACGATCGACTGGTCGGAGGTGATCCAGTCGGTGATCGTGTTCCACTTCGCGCCGTCCCACTGCAGGAACTTCACCGACCCGCCGCCCTCGTGGTCCATGCAGGACACTTTCAGCGCCTGCATGAAGCCAGTCGCGCCTAGCTGCTTCAGTTTCTTGTCGTCGATGTTGAGGTTCTCGAGGCCCCAGCGGATCTGGTCGCCCGTCATCGGCTTGCCCTTGCCATATCTTTCCTGGGCCGTGCGGATCGCCTCGGTGGTGACGATGCCGAAAACGACGCCGCGGTTGTAGTAGATGCTGCCGACGCGGCTCTTGTCCTCCATCTCGCCCTTGCCCTTGGCGTAGACGAACTTCTCGATCTCCTTGACTACCGGGTAGTTGCTGCCGGAAACATTGAACGCCGCGGCGATGTAGCCCTTGGCCGCATCGCCAGCCGGGATCACGTCTTCCTCGGCGCCGCTCCACCATACGCCCACGATCTTGGTGCGCGGGAAGCCGATTTTCGCCGCGGCCTTGAGCGCGGTCGGGTTCATCACGCCCCAGCCGCGCAGGATTACCCAGTCGGGCTTGATCTGCCGGACCTGCAGCCATTGCGCCTGCTGCTCGTTGCCGGGGTGCGCGACCGGAATGTGGGTTACCTCAAAGCCGTATTTCTTTGCCTGCACGTCGAGCACGGGAATCGTTTCCTTTCCGTAGGCCGAGTCGTGATAGATATTCACGATCTTCATGCCCTTCAGCTTGTCCATCCCGCCTTCCTTCATGCCGATGAACTTTATTTTGGCGGTGTTCTGGCTCCAATAATTGGTGATCAGCGGAAATATCCACGGGAATACACGCCCATCGGAGGCGTCGGTGCGGCCGTAGCCGATCGACACGATGGGAATGTGATCGGATGTCCCTTTGTCGATGAGCGAATAGGTGATGCCGGTCGAAAGCGGGTGCACGAGCGACGCTCCCGTCGGGCCCCGCTTCTTGGTGCGCTCGTAGCACTCGACACCGCGCGCGTTGTTGTACTCGGTCTCGCACTTCTCCCAAGTGACCTTGACGCCGTTGATTCCGCCGTCGCGGGCGTTGATCATCTGCATGTAGTCGATCAGGCCGCCGAAGATTCCCGATCCGCCGGCCGCGTAGGGACCGACCCAGTAACCGTTCATCGGGACGAACTGCTCGTTCTGCGAATAGGCCGTGCCCGCGACGGCGAAGGCCGCGGCACCCAGGAGCGCGGCGCGTCTGATTTTTCGCAACATTGGAACCCTCCTTTGAATGGCAATCTCCCTGTTTCTACAGGTTATCGGAATGAACAGCCGCGCCTACTATAGCCCAATTGCCGCGCATGGGAAAACCGGGACAGAGTGAGATTCTAAAGCGAGTAGTACCGTTCGTTTGGATAAATCAGGTCAGAGAACCAGATCGCCTTCACCGATCACGGCCTTACCAGCCAGCGAACGACACTGTAATGCGCCGCGGCGAGCTGTTGCGGAAGCTCCAGGTGCCCGTAATGCGTCATCGGCAGGTCCCAGTTGATCAACCGTACCTGCGCGTCCGGATTTTTCGCCCGGTATTCGTTCGCGATGAACACCTCGATGCTCCTCATCGGTTCCTCGGCATTCCAGTGGTTGCGGTCGAGTTTCGCCGTCGTCCAGACCATGCGCTGGAAACCGTCCATGCGGGTGAAATTGGTGGCGTACAGATCTTTCTCCACGTCCTCGACGGCGGTGCGCCAGGGATTGCCGGTGCGCTTGAGGAGGGATTCGATCTCGTTCTCCACCCACGCCTTTTCTCCGAGGTCGGCCCCGTGCTCGAGGTTCTGCAGCTGCTGCTTGAAGTTGGGACGCCGGCGCGCCTCCGCCGCGAGCCAGCGTTCGGCGATCTGAAGGTGCGTCATGCCCGCTTCGTACAGCGGGTTGAGAAAGCCGCTGTAGCCGCGGGCGTAGCTCGGCGGGTCGCGGCGTTCCAGAACGTGGAGCGGCGTCTTTCCCGCCTGGCTGGAAGCGCCGGCACGGGCCACGATTTCCTTGCCCCTGACCTTGCGCAACAGCTCGAGCCGCGCCGGTCCCCCGCTGCCCCAGCCCAGGTAACGGCCCTTGAGCCGGGCGCGCAGGTCCGGATCCTCGTAGGCGAGCATCGACAGCTCGCCGGAGGTCGAATGCCCGATCAGCAGAATGTCGCCCGACGTGTGCCTGGTCACCAGCGCCTTCAGCCCCTGCAGGATCAGGCTGTTGGTGTAGATGGCGTTGCGCATCTCGTACTCGTCCATGGACAGATCGCGATCGAGCAAATATGCGGGCTGGCGCCTGGCGTCCAGGACCGGCAGGTCCCAGCCGCCATATTTGAAGTTACCGGGAATGGTCACGATCATGACGTTGAGCTTCTGCGCCAGGTATTGCGCCCAGCCGGGACGGTTCTTCAGGTCGACGTAGAATTCGTAGAAATTCGCCGCGCCGCCGTTGATGATGATGAACCACGGATAATTTTTCGCCTCCGGATTGAGGCTGGTGAGACGCAGGGCCGTGATGTCCCAATCGAGGTTGTAGCGGCGAAAACGCTCGACGATCCAGTCTGCCTTGTAGCCGAGCTGCTGCGCGGGAAGCCTGGCGAGCTCGCGCGGATCGAAGGCGCCGCCGTCAGCCTTCCCAGCCAGCGCGGTGATCGATCTTCCGCCGTCCGGCAGATCGAGGCCCGCGCCGAGGGCGCGCAAGTCGGACTCCGCCAGCGAGACGTACGCCGCCTTCCCGTCGTCGAGCAGAGTCCAGATCTTCCGTTCGAGACCTTGGGATTGCGCGAGGATGAATCCGGACGGAAGGATTGCCGCGAAAAGAGCGAGGCCCGCGTCGAAGCCTTTCTTCATGTTGGTGTCTCCCCGTGAAAACCGGTGGCCGCCCCGGTTTGAGCTCACAAATTATGGACTTAAGTTTGCAGGGGATTGATATAAATGCGACGGGTCTCATCACAAGAACAATTTAATCAAATAGTTATGGTGGTTTTTCGGTCACAGAATAAAGTTCTAGTGAGGAAAGGGCCAGAGCCGCAGCTTTTCCTTGGCGATTTGCCACAAGCGCGCAAGGCCCAAGGGCTCGACGACGAGGAAAAAGATGATGAGCGCGCCGAACAGGATCAGGGTCAGGTTGGACACCAGCCCTGCGGGAAGGGCGAAGCCGAAAGAGCGCTCGATCGAGGCCGCCGAAAGGTCCATGAAGATCGGCAGGAGCACGATGAAGGCGGCGCCGAGGAACGATCCCAGGATGCTGCCGACGCCGCCGACGATGATCATGAAGAGGATTCTGAAGGAAAGATCGAGCTCGAATCCCGCCGGTTCGACCGTGCCCAGATAGGCAAATGCGTAAAGCGCGCCGGCCACGCCGCAGTAAAAGGAGCTGATGGCAAACGCGAGGAGCTTGGTTTTCATCATCGGGATTCCCACGACCTCGGCCGCGACGTCCATGTCGCGCACCGCCATCCACGCCCGGCCGATGGAGCTGCGCACCATGTTCTTTGCCGCCAGCGCCATGACGCTCACGATCGCGAGCACCAGGAGGTAGCGCTTCACCGGGGTGTCGACTGCGTAGCCGAAGACGACGAGCTTCTGCGCGGTGATCACGCCGGAGGAGCTGTAATTGGAAAGCCAGCCGAACTTGGTCAACGCCCATACGACGAAGAACTGGGCCGCAAGCGTCGCTACCGCGAGATAGAAACCCTTGATGCGCAGGCTCGGCAAGCCGAAGACGATGCCTATCAGTGCAGCGACGACACCCGCGAGGATGAAAGAAGCGAGCGTGGGCATGCCCGGCACCCGAAGCTCGAAGTTGTAGGCAGCAAAGGCGCCCACCGCCATGAACGCCGCGGTGCCGAGTGAAAGCTGCCCGGCGTAACCGGTGAGGATATTCAAGCCCAGAGCAGCGAGCGAGAAGATGAGGAACGGAACCAACACGCCGCTGAACCAGTAGTTGAAGTCGATCGCACCGGCAATCGCGGGCGTCTCAGCGGCGAGCGGCACGCCGACGAAGACGACCGCGAGGAGGATCGCAATGCCGATCCGATCCTGGCGGATCGGAAAGAGCTGCTGGTCCGCGGCGTAGGTGGTCTTGAACTGCCCGGCTTCGCGGTAGAGCATGGCCGTTCGTCAGACCCGGTCGATGCGCCGCTCGCCGAACAGGCCCTCGGGGCGCACCAGGAGGAAAGCGAGCGCCAGCACGTAGGGGAACCAGGATTCGATGCCGCCGCCGACGTGCGGCCCGATGTAGACCTCGGCGAGTTTTTCCGATGCGCCTACGATGAGCCCACCGACGACGGCCCCGGCGATCGATTCGAACCCGCCCAGGATCAGCACCGGCAAGGCCTTCAGCGCGAGAAAGGTAAGCGCGAACTGCACGCCGTTGCGCGCACCCCAAAGCAGCCCGGTTACAAGCGCGACGAATCCGGCGACAATCCACACGATCACCCAGATCCTCTGAAGCGAGATGCCGACGGCAAGTGCCGCCTGGTGGTCGTCGGCGACCGCGCGCAGCGCCCGCCCCGTGCGGGTCTTGTTGAAGAACACCGCGAGCACTGCCACCAGCGCGGCCGCGATCCCGGAGGCGACGAGGTCGAATTTGCTGATGTTCATCCCGGTATTGCGCATCAGCCATTCGATCGGCTCGTCGGCGATGCCCAGGTCGAGCGCGTGGACCTGGGCGCCCCAGGTGAGCTGCGCGATGCCCTCGATGAAGAAGGCCAAGCCGATGGTCGCCATGAAGAGCGTGATCTGAGGCTGGTTGACGAGCGGGCGCAGCACCACGCGCTCGGTGAAAAACGCGAGCGCCACCATCGCGAGAAGGGCGAGCGCCACCGCGAGCCAGAACGGGGCGCCCATCGAGATGAATCCTACGGTCGTGAGGGCCGCGAAGAAGACCATCGCCCCTTGAGCGAAATTGAACACGCCCGAGGCCTTGTAAATGAGCACGAAGCCGAGCGCCACCAGCGAATACATCACCCCCGCCAGCAGCCCGCCGATCAGCACCTCGCTCTTCGAAAAGCAGATCCTTCGGGCTGCACCCTCAGAATGACCCTGTTAATGTGCCACTCCCAGATACGCGTCGATCACGCCCCGGTTGTTGCGCACCTCGTCGGGCGTGCCGTCGGCGATCTTGCGGCCGTAGTCCAGGACGACCACCCGATCCGACAAGTCCATGACCACGCTCATGTCGTGCTCGATCAGCACGATGGAGGTGCCCATCTGGTCGTTGACGTCCAGCACGAAACGGCTCATGTCCTGCTTTTCCTCGAGGTTCATCCCGGCCATAGGCTCATCGAGCAGCAGCAGCTCCGGCTCCGCAGCGAGAGCTCGCGCGAGCTCGACGCGCTTTTGCAGGCCGTACGGGAGCCGGCCCACCGGGGTCTTGCGGATGTGCTGGATCTCGAGAAAATCGATGACCTCCTCCACCTTGGCGCGGTGCTCCAGCTCCTCGCGCTTCGCCGGTCCCCAATAGAGCGCCTGCTGCAGGAAACTGGATTTCATCTTCAGGTTGCGCCCGGTCATGATGTTGTCGAGCACCGTCATACCGCGAAAGAGGGCGATGTTCTGGAAGGTCCGGGCGATCCCCTGCCGCGCGGCCTCGTGAGGATCCACCCTGTGGCGCCTGCGGCCCTTGAATGCAACCGTCCCCTGCTGCGGGTGGTAGACGCCGTTGATGACGTTGAGCATCGACGATTTGCCGGCGCCGTTCGGGCCGATGATCGCGCGGATCTCGTGCTCCCGGACGTCGAAGGAAACGCCCTGGAGCGCGACCACCCCGCCGAAGGCAAGCGAGACGCCGTCGATCTCGAGGATCGGCCGCCCGATTTTCCTGCCTGCCGTCATGCCGGGTGAAAGTGAAATCAGGCCGCCTTCCTCGCCGCGGCAGCGCCGAAGGTCTTCGCCTCCACGATCTGCAGGTCGGCCGACACCATTCCGGTGCGACCGTCCTCGAAGCGCATTTGCGTCTCGACGAAACAGCTCGGCCTGTCCGAGTAGAGGGCGTCGACCAGCACCGCATACTTGTCTGCGATGTGGCGGCGGCGCACCTTGCGCGTGCGCGTGAGCTCGCCGTCGTCGGCCTCGAGCTCCTTGTGCAGGACGAGGAAGCGCCGGATCTGCGAGTGGGCGAGCGTGGAGTCCTGCGCGAGATCGCGGTTCGCCTTCTCCACGCATTCGCGGATGAGATCGAGCACCGCGCGCTGCGAGGCGAGGTCGGCATAGCCGGTATAGGGCAGGTTGCGTCGCTCGGCCCAGTTGCCGCTCGCGGCCATGTCGATGTTGATGAACGCGCAGACCTTGTCGCGCCCCTGGCCGAAGCACACGGCTTCCTTGATGTAGGGGAAGAACTTGAGCTTGTTTTCGAGATACTTCGGCGCGAACAAGCTGCCGTCGGCGAGCCTGCCCACGTCTTTCGCGCGGTCGATGATCTTCAGGTGGCCCCCGGAATCGAAATAACCCGCGTCACCGGTGTGGAAGAAGCCCTCCGCGTCGATCGCCTCGCGCGTTGCGTCGGGCCGCTTGTGGTATTCCTTCATGAGACCCGGGGAACGCACCAGCACTTCGCCCGAATCGGCGATGCGGACCTCGACCCCGGGCATGGGCGGGCCCACGGTTTCGAGCTTGACGTCGCCCGAGGCGTGCATGCACACCGTCACGCAGGTTTCGGTCATTCCATAGAGTTGTTTCAGGTTGATGCCGATGGAGCGGTAGAAATCGAACAGGTCCGGACCGATCGCTTCGCCGCCGGTGTAGGCGACGCGAATGCGCGACATGCCCAGCACGTTCTTGAGCGGTCCGTATACGAGGATCTCGCCGAGCCGATACAGCAGCCGGTCCTTCGCCGGTATCCCGGGCTTGCCTTCGAGAATTCCGATCCCGACGCGCTTGGCGACCGCCATGAAGCCGTGGAACAGGCGGCGCTTGATCCACCCCGCGTCCTCGATGCGGATCATCACCTGGGTCAGGATGCTCTCGTACACGCGCGGCGGCCCGAAGTAATAAGTCGGGCCGATCTCGCGCAGATCGGTCATCACGGTGTCCGGGGATTCGGGGCAGTTGAGACAGAACCCGGCGATGTGCATCTGCGCGTAGGAGTAGAGGAAATCGCCGACCCAGGCCATGGGTAGGTAGCACAGAATGTCGTCCTTATCGGTGAAGCCGTCGAAG
>VBDE01000119.1:0-5202 GCA_005883665.1 Betaproteobacteria bacterium | reverse complement strand
AGGGGCGGCCTTTTCCGAGCTCATCGGCGAAGAAGCCCGGATTGCGCCGCGCGAACTCCCGGCCGGCCGCCTGGAGGTCCTCGAAGCCGGTCAGCTGCGCCTGCCCGTAATGGCGCAGCCCGCGCGGGTCGTCGAAGCCGATGTGCTTCAACTGCGGGCACTGCGGCAGGACTTCCAGCAGCTTGTCGACCTGCTCCTGGTCTTCGACGACGGCAAAGCCGATGTCGGCGTCCTGGAGCACGAACGCCATTTCGGCCGCCACGGCATCCTGGTAGAGCGGCACGGGCACGCCGCCCAGGGCCTGCGCTGCCATCATGGCCCAGTACAGGCGCGGCCGGTTGTCGCCGATGACCGCGAGGCGGTCGCCGCGCTCGAATCCCTGCGCAGCGAGGCCGCAGGCGAGAATGCGGACCTCGTCGGCGACCTGGGCCCAGCTCCAGGTCTGCCAGATGCCCAGGTCCTTCTCGCGGAACGCCGGCCTGGCGGGCCGTAGCCTCGCCTGGTGCAGCAGAAGGCGCGGAAAGGTGTCAGGCTGTTCCGTCACGGGGTCCTCCTCGGCCGCGCGCCGCCCCAAAACATGGCCGGCAGTGCCGGCCGGCGAATCTTACAGCATCACTTTGGACCGATTTTCAATTACACTCCCAGAACACTCACGTGTCCAGGGAACCCCACTGCACGCCGATGAGGGTCCGGACCGAGTGGATGGCTGGAAAGTACGCGCGGTGCGGTAACTGGCAGGGGGGCAGCGCTTCATCCTGTGACGATCGCAAATGTATAAAATCCTGATCGTCGAGGATGTCGAAGCGGTCGCCGATTTACAGGTTCTCAAGCTGATCCGCGCGGGCGTGGCGGTTGAAACGCGGCGCGTCGACACGCCCCAGGATTTCACGCGGCAGCTGGAGCTCTATGCTCCCGATGCAATACTCTGCAGCGTCTCCGTGCCGAAGTTCAGTGGGGTCACGGCTTTGGCGATGGCGCAAAGCCTATGTCCCCATACGCCGTTCATCCTCGTCTTCAAAACGGAGGAGGAAGAAGCCACGGTCGAAACATTCACGCGCGGGGCTAGCGACTACGTTTTCAAGACCAACCCCAGCAATCTTCCCTGGACGTTCGCACGCGCAATCAAGCAGGCCGAAGAACGCAAGACTGCGGACGGTCAGGGTCTCGCGATTGCACGCATGACGCGCATGTACGCTGACCAGGTTCGCGATTTGGATCAACTGCGCCATCATCACCTTGTCTTTCGCAAACTGAGCCGCTATCTGAAGGCCGGCGTGACGCAGGCCGAAGTTTATGCGGCTGTCGAATGTTTCGGTCCTCAACTATTCCAGAGAACGAACGGCAAGTTGTATCTCGTTCATCCTCCTGGGAAGCATTTGGAGGGCGTTGCAAGCTGGGGCGACAGGTCGCCGGGCGAGCAGGCGTTCACAGTCCAGGATTGCTGGGCCCTGCGCCAGACGCAGGCTCACTGGGTCGGAGATCCGCGGACCGAGCTGCTCTGTGGACACGTGACGTCGGATTCGAGTTCGGTCCCATCCTATCTTTGCGTCCCGGTCTTCGCACAGGGCGAGACGCTCGGTTTGCTGCACTTGCGTCGCGTGAAAGAGGAATCGGCATCGCCGGAAAATGCCGATTCGATGGACTCCTGTTTGAATCTAGCGACGGCTGTGGCCGAAGAAACCGGCCTCGCGCTCGCCAACTTGAGAGTTCGCGACACCCTGCATGAACAATCGATCCGTGATCCGCTCACCGGTTTGTACAACCGTCGCTTTCTCGAGGAATTCCTCCTGCGGGAGCTGGCGCGCGCGGACCGCAAGAAGCACGCTCTCTCCATAATCACTCTGGATATCGATCACTTCAAGCGTATCAACGACACCTTGGGCCACGGCGCGGGCGACATCGTCCTGCGGCGCGTAGCTCTCCTGTTGCAAGGGTACGTTCGCGAGAGCGATATCGCGTGCCGCGTCGGTGGGGAAGAATTCTCGCTGCTCCTCCCGGAGGCATCAATGCAAATCGCAGCACCGCGAGCCGAGAACATCCGCGCGGGAGTACACGAGTTGAGGCTGAAGTATGACGGCCATAATCTGGGCGCTGTTACCATTTCGCTGGGTGTCGCAGCCTTTCCGGAGCATGGCACGACTCCGGATACGCTCATCCGCGCCGCGGACCAGGCGTTGTACGACGCCAAGTCTCGGGGCCGCGACAGGGTGGCGTCGGCATGAGCGGCGCTCAGCCGCACGCGCCCCGAATCTCGGTTATAATTCGCCGCTCCACACGCGCCTGTAGCTCGGCTAGGCGAGGGGGGGAGATGTCGCGGGCACACAAGGAGCATCGTGCGCCCGCGCCGCCGAGCACCAGACCACGGGTCAGGTGGGGTAATCGCGAATGTTCTAAGGACATTCGCGCCGCCGCGGCTTGATTGTGCCGAACCCGGATCAATTTGGAAATCAAAGCGAACGCCGAATCGCGAGAACGAGGACTGGCTGCAGTCGCGTGGACTCGCCGACGACCAACTGGAGAAAGATCATGACCGCAAGAGCGCTCGTTGTCCTAATCGCCCCCCTGCTGCTGGTCGCGGGCTGTGCCGCCACGATTCATGGCAACGTGCGGCTCGTCGACAGCCGTCAGCAGCCGGTCCCGAACGAGAGCCCGAAGGGGGCAGTAGTCAACATGATCAATACGACCGCCGCGGTCGAGCAGGCTTCGAGCTCCGCGACGGTGGACGAGAAGGGCGAATTCGAGTCGCCCAAGGGCAGCATCAAACCCGGCATCTACAAAGTGGAGGCGAGCCGCATCGGCTACGAGACGCAGACCGAGACCGTCGAGATCGGATCCTTCTTCAGCAAGAAGGTCGAGTTCAAGTTGCCGAAGATCCAGGAGGCCAAGCGCAAGTCGATCAAAGGCTCGCTCACCGACGAAGACAAGATCATCAATCCCGGCGAGGTCAACATCCAGCCGCCCGCGATGTGAGCGAACGCAGCCCCTGAGATCCGACGCCATAACCGAGGGTATTACACCATGGCCACAACCCACGTGCGTTTCCTTCCCCTCCTCCTCGCCACCGCCTTGCTCGGCGCCTGCGGCGAGCGCCTCGACGTCGAGGTCAAAGCGACCATCGACGGGCAACCCGCGGCACAGGCGAAGGTCACCGTAGACCGCGAGGAGCTCGGCGTCACGGACGCCCGGGGCCTGTTCACGCAGCGCTTGCGCAAGAAGGCCGGCACCGAGGTCGAGGTGACGGTGAGCAAGGAAGCACCCGGCTACCGCATCGATCCCTGGAAGACGGCCTTCCTCGTGAAGCTTCCGAAGGGCGACCAGATCGTCACCTATCGCGTCGAGGCCGATCTCAAGGCGACGCGTTATGTCACCGTGCGCGTAAGCGAGGGGGGCACGCCCGTTCCCGAGGCCAAGGTGACGGTCGGCGGCAGGGAGGAAGGCGTCACCGATGCCAAGGGCGAATTCGTCTACTCCTATCGGACGCAGCCGGCGAAGGGTGCCGAGATCAGCGTCGCCAAGAGCGGCTTCAGCGCCTACCGCGCGACACGTCAGCTCGAGCCGGGCCAGGTCTTCGAAGTCGCGCTCAACCGCCAGACCGTGGTGGCGATCAAGGCGATGACCGAAGAGTACGGTCGCGCGAGCGGGGTGCCGGGCTTGAGCGTGAGCATAGACGGCAAGACCGTCGGCAAGACCGACGCCCAGGGCGGCTACACGTACGATTACCGCGGCGAGCCGGGCAGGAAGGCGGTGATCGCGCTCGCCGCGCCCGGTTACGTTCCCGCAACCTGGAGAACAAGCGTCCGGCTCGAAGGCCCAATCCACCTCCAGCACTACTTCTACCCGACTGCGCCCAGGCCGATCCGCATCGGCATTTACCGTGTCGTCGGCAACACGCCGGGTGTCGACCTGAAGGAGGTCGCGGGCCAGGCCGAGCAGGCGCTGGCGACGCAGCTGTTCAAGTTCCCGGCGTTCCGCGAGGTGCCCACGGAGAAGCTGCAGGCCGAAGTCAACCAGCGCAAGCTCAGCATCGACCGCATCACGACCAGGGGCTGGCAGGACACTCCGCTGCGCGCGAGCGTGGACATGATCGTGCTCGGGAGCGTCGCCAAGGACGATGGCGGCTACCTGGTCGAGGTCAAATTCCACACTGCGAACGGCAAGATCATTTTCTCGGAGATCACGCGCGCCCGCAGCGCCGGCGGGATCAACGGCGCGGCGCGCGATATCGCGAGCAACGTGATCGAGCGCTTCCCGCTCGAGGGCACGGTGGTCGGCAAGGAGGAGGACCGCTACCGCATCAACATCGGCAAGAACTGGCGTATCAGCCGCGGCACCGAATTCACCGTGACCACGCCGACGTTCGCCGAGGGCGGCAAGGTGGCGGGTTACCGAGAGACCGGCAGGATCGAGGTCACGCGCGGCGACGACGCGAGCTCGCTTGCGGAGGTCGCAACGCTCAAGCAGGGCGAGAAGGTGCAGATCGGCGATCGCGTGGTACGGCGCATCGCGCGCGAGGGCGAGGAAGGCGGTGAACGCACCTACTTCCTCCTCACCGCGAAAGGCGGCGTCGGCACGGACGTCAACCCGCTTGCCGGCACCAGCGTCTACTTGAACGGCGAGTGGGCCGGCGCGACCGGGACGAACGGCCAGGCGGAGGTCCCGCTGCGCCTCGACCGCAACTATACGCTCACGCTGTACCGCCACGGCTACCAGCAGCTCACCGACAAGATCAGAGTCGGCAAGAGCGGCGAAGCGCGCGAGTTCCTGCTCGCGGCCAACAATGTCCTGTTCAAGGTCGACTCCACGCCATCTTCGGCGACCGTCTACATCGACGACGAGCAGATCGGGAAGACACCGATCACGGGGGGCAAGCAGATCACTCTCGGCTTTCACAGCGTGCGCCTCACCTACGGCGAGGACTACCGCGATTTCTTCCAGGTCATGGAGTTCACCCAGAAGGAGGAGGACCGCACCGGCGAGCGCCGCATCGTGCTGCAAAAGGATTTCCTCAAGATCGGCGAGCGCGCGCGCCAGCAAGGCGACATCGAGGGCGCCATCAAGGCCTATGCCTCCACCGAGCGCGAGCACCCGGACTACGCCGAGGCGCACCGACGGCTGGGCGATATCTACCTCGACGAGAAAGAGGACTACGACCACGCGATCGCCGAGTTCGAGGCGGTCCTCGCCCTGCCCGAGAACCAGCAG
>VBDE01000118.1 GCA_005883665.1 Betaproteobacteria bacterium | reverse complement strand
TGAGTTTCGCGGGGTCGCAGGAAAGCGGTTTCATAGCGTGATCCATATGCCCTCCGGAACGTTGCGCGCGACTCGCCTACCGGTACGCGGCGGGATTCCATGTGTGCACCTCTTCCTGCCCCGACTTGCACCAGGCATAGAGCGCGTCGTACATCACCATGCCTGCCTTTAGCATCTCGTGGTCGTCGGCGAAGTTGCGCGAGAGCCCGAGCGAGATCGCGGCGAGGCCGGGCGCCTGCGGCGCGAGGTCCAGGCGCGCCGTATCCGCTCCGCGGACGATGAGCGCGAGCTGCTCGAGCGCGGGATCCGCCAGGCGGTAGTGCTTCAGGAACGTGTCGAAGCTGCAGCGCTCGCCTTCGTGCGAGAAGTGCACATCGGGGATGTCGTAAGGCGTCGCATCGCGCTCTTCCGCCGCGGCGAGCACCTCTTTCGCAGGAACGTAGAGGAACTCCGCGCCGGGATCGACGAAGCGCGCGACGAGCCACGGGCAGGCGATGCGGTCGATCTTCGGCCGTTCGCGGGTCACCCAGCGCGTGTTCCCGCCAGCCGCCTTGCGGTCGAGAGCGCCGCCAGCGGCCTTCCAGCCTTCCTCGATTCCGCCTTTGAGAATCTTTGCGGCGATGCCGTGCTCGCCGAGCGCCTTCGCGACACCTTGGCTCACTTCGTGCCCGTGCACGCAGTACGCGACGACGCGGCTTGCGCGCGGCAGCTCGCCCGCCCAGAGGGCGACGCGCTCGGGATCGCGCCAAAGGGCGCCCGCGATCATGTCGGTCGCCGCGCGAAACGCCTGCTCTCGCCGCACGTCGATGATCAATGGAGGCTGGCCGCCTTGAAGGGCGGACAGAACTTCTCTTGTCGATATGAAACTTGCTGATGTCGTCGCGTCCATGGCTTCTCCCCACTAAAGTCAGTGAAGCAGAGCTTGGACGCGGACGTCTTGAACCGGTTTGCACCGGGCGGGGAGTCTGCATTTCCCCGCGAGGGCGATAGTTTGGAATGGCGCCGCCGCGATGTCAAGGCGCCGGGTCATCGGGCTCTCCTTGTCGGTCGGACGGATCGTACGGGTCGCCGCGCGCCGGCCGCGTCGAGCAGCACCTCGGCCGCGGCGCGGGCCGAGCGCGCGAGCGCGGGATCGCCGCGCACGAGGGCGGACGCGAGGGCGCCCTCGACGAGGATCTGGAGCTGGGTGGCGAGGGCGTCGGGGTCCCTGGCCTGCAGGCGCTCGAGGAGGACGCGGAACCAGACCCGGCGCTGCTCCTTGAACTGCAGCGCGATGCCCGCCGCGGCGTGCTTGGGATCGCCGAGCTCGGTGACCGCATTGACATAGGGGCAGCCGCGGAAGCTGCCGTCGGCGAACATGCGCTCAAGCCGGTCGAAGTTGCCGAGGATTTGCTCGCGCGCCGGCGCGTCGGAGGGTTCGAGGTGCCTGAAGCGCGCCGTCAGGTAGGCGGCGATCAGGTCGTCCTTGGAGGGATAGTAGTTGTACAGCGTGCGCTTGCTGACGCCCGCCTCGGCGGCCACGGCGTCGACGCCCACGGCGCGAATCCCCTGCCGGTAGAAGAGCTTGTCGGCGGCGGCGAGGATGCGCTCGGCCGAAGAGGAAACAGATCGGTCTACTTTCATGTTGACACTACTATACCGGCTGTTGGATC
Source organism: Betaproteobacteria bacterium (assembly GCA_005883665.1). Lineage (GTDB taxonomy): Bacteria > Pseudomonadota > Gammaproteobacteria > Burkholderiales > SG8-39 > VBDM01. Next base: position 3,781 of record VBDE01000118.1, on the reverse strand, counting down.
ATAGGTACACCGACCTGTTTACCTGCAAGGAACCCCATGGCGACTCTAGGCAATCGACGCGCAATGCTGCCGCTGATCCTCTTGAGCGGGCTGATCATCTCGCTTTGCATGGGCCTGCGCCAGAGCCTGGGTCTGTTCATGCGGCCGATGACGCTCGATCTAGGGATCTCGGCAGCGACTTTCGGCTTCTCAATCGCGCTGCAGAACATCGTCTGGGGCGTATCGCAGCCCTTCGTCGGCGCGCTTGCAGACCGCCACGGCCCGCGGCCGGTGCTGATCGTTACCGCCCTGCTGTACGCCGCCGGGCTGCTGCTGATGGTGTTCTCCAAGGGTATCCCGGGCGGGCCGCTTGTCGGACTGCAGGTGGCGGGCTTCTTGATCGGCATCGGCACCGCCGGAGCGGGCTTCGGCGTCCTCATCGGCACGATCTCGCGCGCGACGCCGCCTGAGAAGCGCAGCCAGACCGTCGGCCTGGTCGCGGCGGCGGGCTCGCTCGGCACCATGGTGATCGCACCGGTCGGCCAGTGGCTGATCGACGGCTTCGGCTGGCAGGCGGCGATGGTGGCCTTCGCGGCGATCGCGGGTTCGATGGCGGTGCTGTCGCTGCCCATCCGCGAGCAACCCGTTTCAGGCGAGCCTTCATCCCGGGTGAAACTGAATCTCGGCGAAGCGGTGCGCGAGGCAATGGGCCACCGCGGCTACCTCTTCATGACGCTGGCGTTCTTCGCCTGCGGGTTCCAGCTCGTGTTCATCACCACGCACCTGCCGGCGTACCTGCAGCTCTGCGGCGTCGCGCCCGGCGTAGCGGGGACCGCGCTGGGGTTGATCGGCCTGTTCAACGCAGTCGGCACCTACCTGTTCGGGCTGCTCGGCGCGCGCTACAGCCAGAAGCACCTGCTGGCGCTGATCTACCTGCTGCGCACGCTGTTCATCGTCGCCTTCCTGCTGGCGCCGATCAGCGCCGCCTCCACGCTGGTGTTTGCCGCCGCGATGGGCTTCCTGTGGCTGGGCGTGGCGCCGCTCGTCACCGGGATCATCGGCCGGGTGTTCGGCCTGACGCACTTCAACACGCTCTACGGCATCGTGTTCCTCAGCCACCAGGTCGGCTCGTTCTTCGGCGCCTGGATGGGCGGGGTGGTGTTCGACCGCTTCGGCAACTACAACTTCGGCTGGGGCGCGCTGATCGTGATCGGCGTCACCGCCTTCACGCTGCAGTGGCTCATGGACGAGCGCCCGCCGCGCGAGCGCAAGCCCTCCGGTGAGCCCGAGGCGGTGCCGGCGTAGATCCCGAAGCGGTCGCCGCGAGAGTCCCCTTTTCTCAATTCGCGAGCAGATCCGGGCCGATCTCGCCCACCGAGCGCACGCCCGAGAGCTGCATGGAGCGCACCAGCTCGTCGCGCAGAATCTCGAGCGCGCGCGCCGCGCCCGCCTCGCCCGCTGCGCAGGCGCCGTAGAGCGTCGCCCGGCCGAGCATCACGCCTTCGGCGCCGAGCGCGAGCGCCTTGACGACGTCCACGCCGCGGCGCACTCCGCCGTCCACGAGGACGCTCATCCTGCCTTTCACCGCGCGCACGATAGGCGGGAGCGCGGTTAGACCCGCGACCGCTCCGTCGAGCTGCCGCCCGCCGTGATTGGATACGACCACAGCGTCGATGCCCAGGCCCGCGAGCCGCTCGGCCTCGTCGGCGCGAAGGATTCCCTTCACCAGCATCTTCCTCGGCCAGCCGTCGCGCATCCGCGCGAGACCGTCCCAGTCGAAGTCCGCGTCCCAGAATTGCCCGACCGAGGAAGCGATCTCGGCTGTGCTTTTCGCCTCCGGAGCCAGATCCGCCACGTTTTCCAGCCGCGGCATGCCGTGCCTGAGCACGGAGAGCACCCAGCCGGGACGCGAAGCGAAATCGAGCACGTTCCTCGGCGTAAAGCGGAAGCGGATCGCAAAATCGTTGCGGAAGTCGCGCTCGCGCTTGCCCCCGACCGGAACGTCCACGGTGACCATCAGGGCCTCATAGCCGAACTGCCGCGCTCGCTCGACGAGGCCGAGGGTCATGCCGCGCTGGCGGAAGATGTAGGCCTGGAACCACAATCGCCCTCCTGCCTCGCGCGCGATCCGCTCGATCGAGGCCGTCGCCATGGTCGAGAGCGTATACGGGATTCCGGCCGTCGCGGCCGCGCGCGCAACGCCCACGTCTGCGAACGGCCAGCCGAAGCCAATGCCGCCCGTGGGACCGACGGCGATCGGGAGCTTCGAGCGCGCGCCGAGAATCGCAGCCGATGTGTCGATTCGCGCCACGCCGGCGAGGGTTTTCGGGGCGAGCCGCACCCGCTCGAATGCGGCGCGGTTGTCGGCGAGCGTGGTCTCGTCCTCGGCGGCGCCGTCGAAGAAATCGAATATCGCGCGCGGCAGGCGCTTTTTCGCGAGCCGGCGCAGGTCCGCGATGTTCCACGCGCGCAGCACGCGCGCGGCCGCTCCTCGCGAAACCGGGCAGGAAGACTCCGCCGGGGCCGCGGCGTCGGACCCCGCGTTGCGAAGCCCGCTTGCCGCGCTCATTCGGCTTTCACTCCGGAGGTTTTGATGACGCGCGCCCAGCGTTCGTAGTCTTTTTTCAGGAACGCGGCGAATTCGGCCGGCGTGTCCGCGACGGTGACCGCGCCCAATGCCCTGAACCGTTCCTTCGTCTCGGCCTTCGCCAGCGACTTGCGCATTTCCTCGCCGAGGCGATTGACTATGGCGGCGGGCGTACCGGCGGGAGCGAGCATGCCCACCCAGGGCGCGGTCTCCTCGAATCCCGGCAGGCCCGATTGCTCGAGCGTGGGCACCGCGGGAAAATCGGCGTGCGGCCTGGGCGTGCCGACCGCCAGCACTTTCAGTTTCTTCGCCGATACCTGGTCGGCGATTCCGACGATCGGATAGAACATGAAGGTCACGCGGCCCGCCATCACCTCGGCGAGCGCCGGGCCGTTGCCCTTGAACGGAACGTTGATCATTTTCGTGCCGGTGAAGTTCTCGAGCATCGCCCCGGCGAGGTGCGTCGAGCCGCCGTTGCCCGAGGTCGCGTAGCTCAGCTCGCCGGGCCTCGCCTTGGCGAGCACGATCAGGTCCTGAATCGAAGCGATTCGGGTCTCCGGGCTCGTCACGACCACCATCGGCAGCACCGCCGCGTTGCTCACCGGTGCGAAGTCCTTGAACGGATCGTAGTGGACCTTGCCCTCCATGAGGATCGCGTTCACCAGGAGCGAGAGCGAGGAGAAAAGCAGCGTGTAGCCGTCCGGAGCGGATCGTGCCACCGCCTCGGTCGCGATGATGGCGTTGGCGCCGGGCCGGTTCTCGACGACGAAGGACTGGCCGAGCGACAGGGTCATGTCCTGCGCGACGATGCGCGCGATCACGTCGGTCGGCCCGCCTGCCGCGAATCCGACCACGATCTTCACCGGCTTCGCGGGATAGCCCTGTGCCCCGGCGCCGCCGGCAAGCACGCAAAGGGCGACGGCGGCCAGCACTGACGTTCCTTTTTTCATCGCTCCTCCCGCGCTTCGGGATAGAACATCGTCGCCATCACCTGGCAGCGCTTGACGAGACGGTGCTCATCGGGCCCGTAGTCGGCCACAGCGTTGTGGATGGTCCCGATGTCCTCCCACATGAGGACGTCGCCCTCCTCCCAGTGAAAGGCGTAGCGGTACTCGGGCTTCAACTGGTGCTCGAACAGGAATTCGAGCATCTCGTCGCTTTCCTTCTGCGGCAGCTCGTTGATCCGGATCGAATAGCCGGGATTGGCGTACAGCA
>VBDE01000117.1 GCA_005883665.1 Betaproteobacteria bacterium | reverse complement strand
TTGCCGCCGCGCTTCGGGATCTTGATGCCGTAGAGCACGTTGGCAAGCGCGATCGTGCTGCTGTAGGACATGTCGGTGTGCCAGTCCTGCCCCGCGTCCGCCAGGCCGATCGGCTTGCCGTTCTCCACGATGTTGGAGAGGATCATCACCTCGGGAACCCCAGCCTCCTGAAAGGCGTTGGCGACGTTGACCTCCAGTTTCCCGAAGCGCGCGCTGAAGTCGGCGAGCTGCCGGCCCGTCAGCTTCTGCCGCGGAAAGCGCACCACGCCGCGCTCCCCGAGCACGCGCAGCACGAGGTCGAACTCCCCCTGGGAGAGCGGCTTCGCGAGATCGAGTCCCTCGATCGTCGCGCCGAGGGTCTCTGTGCTGCTTGTCACTTTCATCCGTCGCCCTTCGCGGGGAATTCTACGCCAACCGCGCCCGCGGCTTAGAGCTTGGGCCGCCGGTCCAGGCGCACCGCGATCCCGCGGAGCCCGGCGCGCGGCGGCGCGTAACGTCGCATGACCAGCGGATCGTGTCCGGGAACGATCAGCTCGGGCGCGTCCGCCAGCTCGCGCAGGCGCCGGTAGCCCTCCACCATGGCTCCGGCGTCGAAGACGATGGGAAACGGCCGCGTCTCGTTCATGTTGGCGTACAGGTGCGCCGCGTCGGAGGCGAGCACGATCCAGCCGATCCGCGTGTGAACGCGAACGGCCTGCAGCCCCTTCGTGTGCCCGCCGATGCGGTGCAGCGAGAG
>VBDE01000408.1 GCA_005883665.1 Betaproteobacteria bacterium | reverse complement strand
TCGGCCGCGCGGGGGTCGCCGGAAACCCGCCGGGCGCCCTGACTGAACCGTGCAGCGTGGTCGTGGCGGCGAACGGCGACATCTTCGTTACGGAGGGCCATTCGGGGCAGGGTGAGAAGGCGACCCCGGATACCGTCGCGCGGATCTCCAGGTTCACGAAGGACGGCAGGTTCATAAGGTCTTTCGGCAAATGGGGATCGGGGCCGGTGGAATTCCGCACCCCTCACGACATCGCGATGGATTCTCGGGGGCGGCTCTTCGTTGCCGACCGCGGAAACATGCGCATTCAGATCCTCGACCAGGACGGCGCCTTCATCGCGGAGTGGAAGCAGTTCGGCCGCCCGAGCGGAGTGGCCCTGCGCAACGACATGATCTATGTGGCCGACTCCGAATCCAATGGTGTGGCGCCTCACCCGGGATGGAAGAGAGGCATCCGGATCGGCAGCCTAAAGGACGGCAAGGTCCTGTACCGCATTCCTGACCCGCTCGAAATGAAAGGGACCAGCGCGGCGGAGGGCGTGGCCGTGGATGCCAAAGGCAACGTGTACGGCGGAGAAGTCGGCCCGAGGCAACTAGTGAAACACACCGACGGCGCGCCGGCGGAAGGTGTCGGACCGGCTCGCTGAGCGACACAGAGCGCTGACGCCGGGCAATTGAATTTCCTATTCGTCACTTATTCGGAGCGCCGCTCGGCTCCGTTCGTTTGGGAGGATCCATGAACAAGAGAACCTTGATCGTCGCGGCTACGCTGGTCGGCATTGCCCCTTGCCCCGCAGCATGGCCGCAAGGCACGCAGACCCCCGGCGGCGGCGCGCCGGGCACCGCTGCTTCGGGTGCGGCGCCGCCGGCTGCCGGGGCGCCGGGCAGCGTGATCTACATCGGGCGTGAGATGCCGTTTCGGGATACCAAAGCGATCGGCCGGGCGATTCTTGCCGAATGCTCGTTGCCGCAGCAAGGCGCGGAGCTGCTCGAAACGGCGGCCCGAAGAGAGGGGCTTAACGTGGTGCGGAACGACGACGCGGTCAAGGCGGGCAAAGGCCGCGTGCTCCAGGTCGAAATCGTCGACACCACCTCCTTCGGCAACGCCTACACCGGCTTTCACAAAGCAGTCGAAGTGAAAGGCCCGGAGCGTTGGCCTTCAGGGGCACTTGCGCCGCGCTGAGGCGCTGCCTCGACTCGCTCACGAGCGACATCGCGCAGTGGCTCAAGAATCCCGGCAAGAATTCCCGCGTCGGCAATTAATACAGGAGAATCGCGATGAGGAAAAACCCCGCCGTCTGGTTCGAGATCTACGTGCAAGACATGAATCGCGCGAAGAAATTCTACGAATCCGTGTTCCAGGGCAAGCTGGAAAAGCTGAACAACCCGGGACTGGACATGTGGGCGTTTCCGATGGAGATGACCGGCTCGGGCGCCGGCGGCGCTCTAGTCAAGATGCAGGGCGTTCCCTCCGGCGGCAACAGCACCCTGGTCTATTTCGGTTGCGAAGACTGCTCGGTCGAGGAAGGCCGCGTGACAAAGTCAGGAGGACGCATCCACAAGAACAAGTTTTCCATTGGCCAGTACGGCTTCATCTCGCTCGCCATCGACACCGAGGGAAACATGTTCGGCCTGCATTCCATGAAATGAACGCCGGCCGCCTGGCCGCCGTGTAGCGCACGTTGAGACTGCAAAACCTAGACGCGCTCGATGTACGCGCCGTCGTTGGTGTTGACCTTGATTTTCTCGCCGGAGTTGACGAAGGGCGGCACCTGAACGATGAGGCCGGTCTCGGTCTTGGCGGGCTTGAACGAGGTGGTGACGGTGGCGTTCCTGATGTTGGGGTCGGTCTCGGTCACGGTGAGCACGACCGAAGGCGGCAGCTCGACGCCGATCGGCTTGTCGTTGTAGAACACCACCTGGACGTCGGTGTTCGGCAGCAGGTAGCCCGTCTGCCCCTCGAGCATTTCATCCGACAGGGTCAGCTGCTCGTAATTCTCCTTGTCCATGAAAACATAGCCGGTGCCGTCGTTGTAGAGGTACTGCATCTCGCGCGGATCGACGAAGGCGCGTTCGACCTTGTCCTCCGTGCGGATCCGCTGGTTGGTCTTGGTGCCGCTCTCGATGTCCTTCATCTCGACCTGCATGAAGGCCCCGCCGCGCCCGCCGACGTGCACGTGGTAGCATTTGATCACGCGCCAGATCCGCTTTTCCCATTCGAGCAGGTGACCGATGCGGATTTCGGTGGCGAGAACTTTGGCCATGGTTCGGACGCGTTGGAAGCAAGGCGCGGCATTCTATAACACTCCGGTGACGAAGTCGAAAGTGCAATCGGGATACGATCCCGCCTGCCGCGATTGTCCGCGCCTCGCCGCATATCTTGATCAGGTCAGGCAGGTGCACCCCGATTACCACGCTCGTCCCGTCGCGCCGTTCGGTCCGAAACGCGCGGCCTTGCTGGTGGTGGGCCTCGCTCCCGGACTCCATGGGGCGAACCGCACCGGCTGGCCTTTCACCGGGGACCATGCCGGCATCCTGCTCTACAGGACCTTGCATCGATACGGCTTCGCCAGCCACGAGGGCTCGTCCGATCCGGGGGACGGCCTCGCGCTCATCGATTGCCGCGTCACGAACGCGGTGAAGTGCCTTCCGCCGCAGAACAAGCCGCAGCCCGACGAAGTGCGCCGTTGCAATCGGTATCTTGCCGAGGAGATCGCCGCGGTGCGGCCGCGCGCCATCCTCGCGCTCGGTGCGATCGCCCACCGAGCGGTATTGATGGCCGTCAAGCTCTCCCCGGGGCGGCATCGCTTCGCGCACCGC
>VBDE01000116.1 GCA_005883665.1 Betaproteobacteria bacterium | reverse complement strand
TCGACGCGCCTCGCTGGGTCAGGCGTTCAGCAGCGATCATGAAGTTGTCGAAGCGGCTTTCAGCGACGGCAAACCACTGGTTCTGCTCGTTGCGGAATTTCTTCCAGGAGTCGTAAACCTTCTTGAACTTCGGATTTTTCGACGCGAATTCGTCGTACACCTCGGCGGAGGCCTTGTAACAAGCGGCCATGATCTCGTTGGAGAACGGCTGCAGCTTCACGCCGGACGCGAGCAGCCGCTTCAGCGCATCCGGATTGAGCGCGTCGTATTTCGCCACCATCCACACGTTGGCTTCGGCGCACGCGGCCTCGAGGATCGCCTTGTACTCGGCAGGCAGCGATTCCCAAGCCTTGATGTTGACCAGGAGGTCGAGCTCGGGACCGCCTTCCCACCACCCCGGGTAGTAGTAGTACTTCGCCACCTTGGCGAAGCCGAGTTTCTCGTCGTCGTAGGGGCCGACCCATTCGGCCGCGTCGACCGTGCCTTTCTCGAGCGCAGGGTAGATGTCGCCGCCCGCAATCTGCTGAGGCACCACGCCCAGCTTGGTGAGCGGAAGACCGCCGGTTCCGCCGATGCGCATCTTCAGGCCATTCAGGTCCGCGACCTTGTTGATCGGCTTCCTGAACCAGCCGCCCATCTGGCAGCCGGTGTTCCCGGCGGGAAACTGAATGATGTTGTACTCCTTGAAGAACTCGCGCATCAGTTCCAGGCCGCCCCCGTGGTACATCCAGGCGTTCTGCTGGCGTGCGTTCAAGCCGAACGGAATAGCGCAGGAAAACGCGAATGTCGGATCCTTGCCGAAATAGTAATAGGTCGCGGTGTGGCCGAGCTCGACGGTGCCGGCTTGCACGGCGTCGAGCACCTGCAGCGCTGGGACGATCTCGCCCGCGGCGAAAGCGCGGATCTGGAACTTGCCGTCTGTAATCTCGCCGACGCGTTTCGCAACGAGCTCGGCGCCGCCGAACAGCGTATCCAGGCTCTTCGGCCAGCTCGCTGCGAGGCGCCACTGGATGCTCGGCAAGCCTGCGGTCTGCTGCGCACGCGCCTGCGCCGCCGTGACGAGGCCCGCGCCCGCCGCCGCGCCCAGCCCGGCGTTCTTCAGGAATTCGCGTCTTTTCATTGGTGATCCCCTCCTTGGATGGAAAGCGGGCCGATTATAACTCCGGTTGCCGGGCGCAGAGCTCAGTTTCCGGCAATGGTCATTCCGTCGATGAGAATCGAGCCGGTGGTGCGCGAGCCGCGCGTAAGCGCGTCTGATCCGACAGCGAGGATCGAGCGGAACATGTCGCGCAGGTTGCCCGCGATGGTGATTTCCTCCACCGGATACCGGATCTCGCCTCCTTCCACCCAGTAGCCCGCTGCGCCGCGCGAGTAGTCGCCGGTGACGAGATTCACCCCGAATCCGATCAGCTCGGTGACCAGCAGTCCGCGTCGCATTTTCCGGATCAACGCGGGCAGATCGAGGTCGCCGCCTTGCAGGATCAGATTGTGATTGCCGCCCGCGCTGCCGGTGGTCTTCATACCGAGCTTGCGCGCCGAGTAGCTCCCGAGAAAATAGCCGCGCAGCACGCCCTCCTTCACTACGTCGCGGTCGCGCGTGGCGACGCCTTCGTCGTCGAACCAGGAGCTCGCCGGCGCGCGCGGCAGGTGCGGCCGCTCGACCAGGGTGACGACCGGCGCGAAGACTTCCTTGCCGAGGCTGTCGAGCAGAAACCGCCTCGAACAGCACCGGCGCCTGGACCGTTCCGATCTTGCGACTTCTCAGCCGTGCGAGGGCACGCCTCCCGGCGTAGTCGCCGACCGCTTCGGGCGCGGCCAGGTCCTGCGGGGAGCGTTGCGATACGTACCAGTCGTCGCGCTGCATCCGGCCGTCCTCGGCGGCGATCACCGCGCAGGAAATCGTGTGCCGCGACGTGGGAAAACCTTCCATGAAGCCGTGGCTGTTGGCGAGGACGAAATGCCATTGCTGGCAGGAAACGCTGGCGCCCTCGGAGTTCACCACGCGCTTGTCCAGGCGGAATGCAGCCGCCTCGCAGGCCTTCGCGATCGCGATCGCCCGCTCGACGGGCAGATCCCAGGGATGGAAGAGGTCGAGGTCTTGCGGGCCGCGCGCCAGCTCCTCCGGGTCGGGGAGCCCCGCGCACTCGTCCTCGGCGGTGAAACGCGCGATCGTCAAGGCCGCCTCCACCGTATCGCGCATCGCGCGTGGGGCAAAATCTGCGGTGCTCGCATAGCCTTTGCGCTTGCCGACGTAGACGGTCACCGCGAGGCTCTTGTCGCGGTTGTATTCGATGGTCTCGACCTCGCCCTTGCGCACCGTCACGGTCTGACCGTAACCGTCGGAGCTTTCGGTTTCACAGGCGCTCGCGCCTTTTTCAAGGGCGTACGCCAAGGCATCCGAGGCGATGGTCTTCAACGCGTCGAGATCGTGGGCGAAACGGCTTGCAGACATGCGGGGACGCAGCGGGAAAGACGCTATGATATCAGCTCATCACTGGTTCCCCGGAACGTGCACGACGAGGAAAAGCCCAGCAAGACCGAGCGCAAGCGCGCCATGCACGAGCTCCAGACGCTCGGCGAGCGCTTGGTCGGGCTCAACCCGGAACAACTCGCTGCGATCGCGTTGCCCGAGAACTTGCAATACGCGGTCGAGCAGGCGCAGCGCATCACAAAGCACGAGGCGCGGCGGCGGCAGCTGCAATACATCGGCAGGCTCATGCGCGCGGTCGACCCCGAGCCGATCCGCGAGAAGCTTAGGACGTGGGACGGGGTCTCGACCGAAGAGACCGCGCGAGTTCACCGGATCGAGCGCTGGCGCGAGACATTGCTCGAGAACGAAGGCGCGATCGGCGCGCTGGTCCATGCCCATCCGGGCATCGACACCCAGCGCCTGCGCGCGCTCGTGCGCAACGCACGCGAGGAGCGCAATGCGGGCCGGCCGCCGCGAGCTTATCGCGAGCTGTTCCGGGCGCTGCGCGATATCATCGCGGATTCGCAACCAGTTCCCGACGATGACGGCGAATGAAGAGCTGCTGATCGGACTTGTTTCGATCAGCGATCGCGCCTCAAGCGGCGTCTACAAGGATGAAGGCATTCCGGCGCTCGAGGAATGGTTCTCGCGTGCGGTCGCGACCCCCTGGCGAACGGAAACGCGGCTCATCCCCGACGAGCGCCCCGTCATCGAGTCGACCCTGGTCGATCTCGTCGACCGACACGGCTGCCACCTGGTGCTGACCACCGGCGGCACCGGCCCCGCTCCCCGGGACGTCACGCCCGAGGCCACGCTCGCGATAGCCGACAAGCCGATGCCCGGATTCGGCGAGCAGATGCGCAGGATCAGCCTCGAGTTCGTTCCCACCGCGATTCTCTCTCGGCAGGTGGCAGTCGTTCGCAAGCGCTCCCTTATCATCAACCTGCCCGGCCAGCCCAAATCGATCCGCGAAACGCTCGAAGGCCTGAAAGATGGACACGGAACGCAGATCGTCGCGGGCATTTTTGCAGCCGTCCCCTACTGCATCGACCTCATCGGCGGGCCCTACATCGAGACGCACGAGGAAGTGGTGAAGGCCTTCCGGCCTAAGTCGGCGATCCGTCCGAAAGCGAGTTGACTCATGCCCGAGCTGCTCGACGCAATCGAGATCGAAACCGGAAAGAACCCGACCGCAAGCGTCATCTGGCTGCACGGGCTGGGTGCGGACGGCAACGACTTCGCGCCGATCGTGTCCGAGCTTCGATTGCCCAAGGCGGCGATCCGTTTCGTTTTTCCGCATGCGCCGGTCCGGCCGGTGACGATCAACGGCGGCATGCGAATGCGCGCGTGGTACGACATCACGGACGGCGCGAACCGGCGCGAGGACGAGCGCGGCGTGCGTGCCTCGCAGGTCTTGATCGAGGCCTTGATCGGCCGGGAAAAGGAGCGCGGGACAAAAGCGGGGCGGCTGGTGCTTGCGGGATTTTCGCAAGGCGGCGCGATCGCGCTGCACACCGGCTTGCGCCATCCAGAGCGCATCGCCGGAATCATGGCCTTGTCGACTTACGTGCCGGTCGAGGAAAAGCTTTCCGCCGAGGCGAGCACGGCCAACCGCGATGTGCCGATCTTCATGGGGCACGGCAGCGACGACCCGATCATCCCGCTCGTGCGGGCGGAGCAATCCCGAAACCTGCTGAAATCGCTCGGCTACCCGGCCGAATGGCACAAGTACGCCATGCCGCACTCGGTGTGCCCGGAGGAGCTCGCCGATATCGGCACTTGGCTGGGAAAGGTGCTCGGCCCCTGAGTCGAAAGGAAGCTTACTCGCCCCTGTCGCGGATCATTTGCCGGCAACGAATCAGATCGTAGTCATCGCCGTGCTCGGTCCCTCCCACAGGCAGGAGCAGATAGACCTTCCCGTTTCGCTCGAGCTCCAGATTCTGGCCGGCGACGAGGACATTGGCGCGCAGCAACAGCTGCGCCTCGGGAGCGGAATCGATCGGATTGAGCAGGATCGCTGCCTCCGAGTCCTGGCTGGTTCCCATCTGCCCGCTTTGCAACCTCACCTGCACGGGCAGCGCGGCCCGACCCAGGGTCTGGATTCCGACCGTTCCCTGCTGCGCGGATTCGCGCTGGAAACGGCGAATCACTCCGACTACCCAGTTCGAGCCGCCTTCGGGCTGCAGCCCGAGCAGGCAGCCGATTTTCAGCCACTCTCCCTTGATTTGCGGAACGCTCGCTCCGAATCCTCCGGCACTGACGTTCTCCACGATCCAGCTTTCGACTTTGCTCGGGTCGAACTGCACCTCACCCGTGGGATCGAGCGCGGCATGCACCCCGTCGAAGCCATAGGTGACGGTAAGCCGCGACTTGACTCTGTGACGCTGCGCTTTCCTCTCCGGCGGCTTGGGCGACCAGTGAAGAGCGAGGTGATCGAGAACGTCGAGCACGACCTCGGGTTCATAGTTGCCAACCAGCGCGATGCTCGAAGGCATTGCACCAGTGGATTTCACCGTCTGGGCGAGCTTCTCGATCTCCTTCACGGCGCCGCCTGCGGCAAAGAACCTGAGCGTGGGCGCGCGGTGCGGCAGATGCGCGGCACGCACAGGAGGCTCGTGATTTGCCAGATCGAAGCAGTAGACGATATCGGGTTGGAGGGTGGCAGTGAGCTTGAACGAGCCGGCAAGATGCGCGATCAGCCGCTCGACCAGCTCGATCTCGACCGGCAGCAGGCTGTCGGGCGACGATGCCGCAAACATCACTGTTTTGAGAAATTCCTGCTCGGGCGAAGTCTCGCCGGGCAAGCCTGCGTAGGCGACCACCTTGGACTGCGAGTACTTGCGGTTTTCGGAGAGCGCGTAGATCTTTGCGACCACTTCCCACAGGGAATTCTCCGCAGGACCGTAGCGCATGTGCTGCCACTTCATCTGCGCGGCGTACGCACGCAGCGCACGCACGGTGAGCAGCGGCACGCTCTGTTTCAGGTCCTCCCACCCCTTCTGGCCGGTCGCGTAAGCGTCGATGCAGATCGCGAACGCGAGTGCAGATTGCCGATACCATTCGCGTATCACCGACCACAGCCGGTTCTCGTGGAACTTGGCCAGGCGCTGCGAGGAGAGGTACTCCCGCTGGAGTTTGCGAAGGTGAACCTGCGCAGCCTCGTCCACCATCTGCACGATCTGCGCCCTGTGCTCGGGTTTGAAGCCCCCCCAGGCGCGCACCGATTCCAGCCAGTGATTCAGATCCTCCAGCGCCTTGAACGGATCGCCCGCGGGAATTGCGTCGAGGATCACCCGGGCCCCCTTCACCTCGGCCATGGGATGATCGGACGCACCTCCTCCGAACAGCTTCATCATGCCTCTCTCCGTCTCGTGCGCCGCCGGAGGAAGAGTCGGCGCGGGCCTGTTCGTAGCCCTCGGATGGTGCTGGCGAGTGGACTCGAACCACCGACCTACTGATTACGAATCAGTTGCTCTACCAGCTGAGCTACGCCAGCCTGCGCCCCGCGCACGAAGGGTGAGCCCGCATTATATCAGCGGCGAAACTAGGATCGCGGGCGCGTGCGGATGATGATGTCCACGCCATCGGCGACCGTGCCCTGCGGCAAAGGCGGCAGGCCGACGACGCGGATATTGTCGGCGGGAAGATCGGTGAGCCGTCCCGTCACGACATCGTAGAGGTGATGATGCGGCTCGGTGTTCGGGTCGTAGACGATTTTGGCCGGATCCACGACCAGCTCCCGGATCAGCTTCCTCTCCAGGAAGAGTTTCAGCGTGTTGTAGACGGTTGCTTTCGATGTTTCAGCGTAGCGGGAGTTGACCCACTTCAGGACCTGATCCGCCGAGAGATGCTCGCGCCGCGTAAACAGCACGTGGGCGATCTCCATGCGCTGATGCGTCGGCGTGATGCCATGCCGACGCAGTCGCTGGGCGATATTTTCGCGATTTCGGTTCTGCGGTTTTCTCACGAAAACCATTCTAGACGAGCAGTTGGACCCTGTCTAATTCGGCCCGCAGGCCATGAAGTCCCCTTCCGGGAGGCACGCCCGGGAACGTGAATTAATTCCGCTAAAATTCCGGCGCTAGTGCCGTACGTGCGCGGATTTCGGCCACTCGTCGGGAAGGTTTGCGGCGGACTCCCCGAGTTCTCTATCATTGAGCCGCAAAAGAAGGGGGTCCACATGCAGCGTCCAACCGGTTTCACCTTGATTGAATTGATAGTCACGGTCGCGATCATCGCGATCCTGGCGGGGATCGCTCTTCCGTCGTACACCAGCTACATCGTGCGCGGCAAGATCACGGAAGCCACCTCGAACCTGCTCGCCATGAGAACCAAGATGGAGCAGTACTTCCAGGATAACCGCATGTACGTTTCCCCCGGTGCCGGGGTGCCCGCGCCCTGTGCCCCGGGTTCCAGCGTGCCGCTGCCGGTCCTGCCGCACTTCAACGTCACCTGTCCTACGCTGACCGCGACCACCTACGTCATCCGCGCCGACGGCGGTGTCGACGCCTTGGGCAACGTTATCGACAATACGCTGGTGGGACTGCGGCTCGAAATCAACGAGGCCAACCAGCGCTTCACCCGAACGGTACCGGCGGGCTGGCCCATATCCAGCGAGAACTTGGCGGCTTTTCCGAAACAGTGCTGGGTCTCCAAGAACAACGGGGACTGCTGAGAATGCGCGCCCCACAGAACGGGTTCACCCTCATCGAGCTGATGATCTCGCTCGCGGTCCTGGGCGTGCTGATCAGTCTGGGCGCACCGGGCTTCGTCGAATGGCTGCAGAACCAGCAGATCCGCGGCGTCGCCGAGGCGACGCTCAACGGCCTGCAGGTGGCGCGCGGGGAGGCGGTGCGCAGCAACACCCCGGTGCGCTTTCAGCTCGTTTCCGACCTGACCTCGGCTTGCGTCTTGGCGAGTGACTCGGTCACTGCGCCAGTCTCGGTCAGCTGGGTGGTGAGCCTCCGCGATCCCACCAACAAGTGCGACACGAAGGCCGATCCTGCCGATCCGGCCAACCCCCAGATCGTCCAGTCGCGCACCAGCGCCGAAGGTTCTCCCAACGCTCGGGCGACGTCCGTGTTCGTGCCCTCGCCGCCCGGCCCGCCCGCGCAGGCGGCCAGCACCGTGACTTTTGCGGCGCTGGGAAACGTCGTCGCGAACGCCGACGCCACGCCGAGCATCAACAAAATCGACGTGACCAATATCAACGTCACCGGCGCGACGCGACCGCTGCGCATCATCGTCAATCCGGGGGGAAGCATGCGCATGTGCGATCCCGCCCTGGCGCTCCCCGAGCCGCGCGGCTGCCCGGCGTTCCCGTGAAAGGACAGACGATGACGCGCGCAGGCACGCGATTTCCGGCCCAGGGCAGCGAGCGCGGCGTGATGCTGATCGAGGCCCTGGTGGCGATCCTCATTTTCTCGATCGGAATCCTCGCCGTGGTGGGAATGCAGGCCGTTGCGATCAAGGACGTGACCAGCGCCAAGTATCGCAGCGAGGCGGCTTTCCTCGCGCAGGAGCTGCTCGCGCAGATGTGGACCGACAACGGGAATATCGGTGTTTACGCTTTCACCGGAGCGGGAGCGCCTCCCGCGAGAATCCTGCCCTGGGTCAACAAGGTGCAATTGCGCCTTCCGGACGTGGCGAACCAGCTTCCGATCGTGACCCTGACCAATCCCCTTCCGCCTGCGCCGGCGGCACCGACGGGGGCGACCGTGCAGATCACCGTCAGATGGCGCCTGCCCGAAGAGGCAACGCAGAACCTTCCGGCGCACAGCCACACGGTGATCGCCTACGTCTATCCGAGCTCGACCTGAGCCATGCGCGCCTCCCGACATCGTGTTTCCGAGCGCGGCTTCAGCATGGTGGAGCTGCTGGTGGCCATGCTGATCGGGCTCATCGGCATGATCATCATCTTCCAGGTGTTCGAAGTGTCCGAAAACATCAAGCGCTCCACCACGAGCGGGGGTGATGCCCAGCAGAACGGCGTGATCGCGCTCTATACCATGGAGCGCGATTTCAAGAACGCGGGAATGGGATTCAACGACACCACCTTCGTCGGCTGCAATATCGTCGGATACGACAACACGCGCGCGACTCCGAATTTCCCGCCGGCCGGAGTCACCATGAAGCTCGCTCCGGTGTTCATCACCTCGGGGGTCGGAGCCGCGGTACCGGATCAGATCAGCGTGCTCTACGGCTCGCAGCCCCAG
>VBDE01000115.1 GCA_005883665.1 Betaproteobacteria bacterium | reverse complement strand
CAGCGTTGCGGATGGCGGCCAGGACGCGCTCCGAATCGGCGAGCCCGGTTGCGAGCGGCTTCTCGATCAAGAGCGGCAGCTTGCGCTCCACCGCGGCGAGAATCGGATCGACGTGCAGGTGTTCGTCGGTCGCGATGATCGCGGCCGTCACCTCGGGCCGCGCGAGCAGCTTGCGGTAGTCGGCTGTCACGAAGTCCGCACGGATTTTTTCCCCGACCAGCTTCGCCCGATCCGGCTTGATCTCGGCGAGCCCGATGAAGTCGACCTGCGGATGACGCGCCGCGACCTCACCGCGGAACAGGCCGACCCGGCCCCCTCCGATGATCGCGAGGCCGATACGCTTGGGGGTTTTCTTCGGCATTAGGTCATCATGCCGCGGCGCGGACTGGCTTGGAGCCTTTCAGCGGCAGCGTCACCGACTCGTTGCGCTCGGCGGACAGATCCGCCGCCATGTAGATCTCCATCACCATGCGCGCGTGCTCGGGCGTCACCATCACGGGCCGATCGTACGCCACGGCCTCGAGAAAGTGGACCGTTTCCGCCGCCATGGGACCCGCGTAGGTGTGATCGACGCGCTCCCCGGGCATGGTGGACATCGGCAACTGCATGCCTTTTTCCATGGTGTTCAGCACCACATCGCGGTGGCTGTCGTCCACCAGCAGCGCGCCTTCGGTCCCTACCATTTCGATCCAGGTCGTCGAGAAATTCGGATAACCCGGCGGCAGGCTCCAGCCGCCGCCCACGACGAAGGAGAGGCCGGAGTCCATCGTAACGGTGATCCATCGCCTGGGAATAAACGCGGACCGGTTTCGCCGGTTCGAGACACCACAGCACGAAGTCGAGATCGTGCGTGCACTCCATCGCGGCGGGCGAGAGCTTGACGCGCCCGCTGATCTTTTTTCCGAGGCCGCGCGTGATGTGCCGGCTCACCAGAGCGCTCACCGGCTTTCCGATGGTCCCATTGCGGATCGACTTGCGCACATAGGCGAACTTGGGGTTGAAGCGCTGCGAATAGCCGATGGTGAATTTCAGCTTGTTCTTGCGGGCGAGGGCGATCAGCTCATCGGCTTCGGCGAGCTCCATCGCGATCGGCTTTTCCAGAAAAACGTGCTTTCCGGCGGCGAGCCAGTCGCGCGCCATCGGATAGTGCGTGGTTTCCGGCGTCGCGGAAATGTATACCGCCTCGATTTCGCCCATCTTCAAGAGCTCGCCGTAGTCGGTCACCGCGGTCTTCGCCCCGGTAGCCCGGGCTACCTCGGCGAGCCGCTCGGCCCGGATCTCCGCGATATGCAGGCTCTTCGTGAGGGGATGAGCCGCGCAGGTCTCGGCGCGGATGCCGCCGCACCAACCGGTTCCGACGATAGCTACCCCGATCTGCTTCATGGATTCCTCCTCCGGATCTCGCCTATTATCGCCTGATCTTGAGCAGACGGGCAGCATTGCCTCCCATTATCCTTTGCTTCTCGGCGGAGGGGAGGCGCGGCACGCTGTTGATCAGGCCGACCGGGTCTTCCTCGCCCATGTCGAAGGGATAATCGGTGCCGAGGAGCACCTGCGCCGCGCCGAACTTGTCGATCAGGTTGCGCAGCATCTCGGGATCGAAGGTGATCGTGTCGAAAAAGAATTTCTTGAGGTAGCTCGTCGGGGGTTTCTTGATCACCGTGCGGCAATCGGGGCGTGCGCGCCACGCGTGATCCATGCGCGCCCAGTAGTGGCCGAGGAAACCGCCCGCGTGGGGGAGGACGATCTTCAGGCCCGGGTGCCTTTCCATAACGCCCCCGAAGATCAGATGGCTCGCGCCGACCGTGGTATCGAGCGGATTGCCGATGACGTTGTTCAGGTAGTGGTCCATCAGGCGCTCGCCCTGGGTGAATCCGATCGGGTGCATGAAGATCACGATGTCCAGCTCGCGCGCCTTGGCGAAGAATCTGTCGAGGTTCAGGCTGGGATCGGTGAGCTCCTTCCCGGCGACGTTGGGGTTGATCTCGACCCCGCGCAAGCCCAGCTGCTTGACGCAGCGCTCGAGTTCGATCACGGCCAGCTCGACGTTCTGCAGCGGCACGGTGCCCAGACCGACGAAGCGATCCGTCCACTTCGCCACGATCTCCGCGAGGCGGTCGTTCACCATGCGCGACACCTCGGCGCCCAGACCCGGCTCGGTCCAGTAGTAGGTCTGCTGCGGCGCCGGCGACACGGCCTGGATGTCGATGCCCATGCGGTCCATGTCCTTGAGCCTCACTTCGATCGTGGAGAGCTTGGCGGCGCGCTCCTGCATCTGCTTGACGTTGACTTCGCGCGTGAGCGCGCTCGCGTACTTGACCGAAGGCTCGTACTGCGCGGGGTTCAAGTGCGCGAGCTTCGCGGCGGCGTCGCGGTTCAGGTAGTGGCAATGGATGTCGACGCGCAG
This sequence comes from Betaproteobacteria bacterium, assembly GCA_005883665.1. Classification (GTDB taxonomy): domain Bacteria; phylum Pseudomonadota; class Gammaproteobacteria; order Burkholderiales; family SG8-39; genus VBDM01. The sequence goes on along the minus strand of VBDE01000115.1, from coordinate 9,023 downwards.
GCTGCGCCCTTTCTTGTCGCGGACGAGCCTGGTCGAGACCGAGCGCTTGCGTGCTCTCGCGGCCGCCGCGGAGCCTTTGCGCACGGCGCTGAAGCCGTGCGCATGCGCGAGGTCGGTGCAGCCGGAGGTCGTGCAGGTGAACATCATGTCAGGGGTTCCTTTTCTTCAGATCGATTGGCTAAAAGACTCCGAGATGCTGCGTGATCAAGGCCTGGTCGTTTCGCACCTGGCCGGCGCTCCCGCTGAACGCGACGCGCCCGGTGTTGAGGATCACGACCTCGTCGGCGAGGTCGAGGGCGAGCTTGATGTTCTGCTCGACCAGAAGAATCGACTGGCCTTCATGCTTCAGGCGCAGGAGGGTGCGGCCGACCTCCGCGACGATCAGCGGCGCAAGTCCTTCGGAAGGCTCGTCCATCAGCAGCACGCGCGGGTTTCCCATGAGCGCCCGGCCGATCGCGAGCATCTGCTGCTCGCCCCCGGAGAGCGAGCCGGCCGACTGTTGCAGCCGCTCTTTCAGCCGGGGAAACAGCTCGATCACCCGCTCCAGGGTCCACGGCATTGCGACGCCCTTGCGTTTCTGCCTCGAGACGACCAGATTTTCCTGCACCGTCAGGCTGGGAAAGATGCGCCGCCCTTGCGGCACGAAGCCCACGCCCTTTCGCGAGATCGTCTCGGGCGAAAGTCTTCCGATCGCCTCTCCGAACAGGCGGATCTCGCCCGTGCGCGGGGGCAGGAAGCCGATGATGGCGCTCATGCAGGTCGTCTTGCCCGCGCCATTGCGACCGAGGAGCGCGAGCACCCTGCCCGGGTTCAGCGAAAACGAAACGCCGTGCAGAACGTGGCTCTCGCCGTAGAGCGCGTCTACGCCGGAAAGAGCGAGGACCTCAGTCACCGAGGTAGACCTCGCGCGTTTTCGGATCGGCGACCACCTCGGCCCGGGTGCCCTCCACGATGATGCTGCCGTAGTGGAGCACGGTTATCCTCTCCGCGAGATCGAGTGCCGTGTCCATGTCGTGCTCGATCATGACCACGGTCACCTCCCGCGGAATTCCCGCGATCAGGTCCTTCATCGCGGCGCGCTCTTCGCGCGACAGCCCCGCGAACGGCTCGTCGAGCAAGAGGACCCTGGGGTTTTGCGCCAGCGCCATGGCGATTTCGAGGCGGCGCTTCTCCCCATAGGAGACGAGGCCGATGAAACGCTCCGCAAGATGCTCCAGGCCTACCCGTCTCAGCACTTGCCTCGCCTCTTCGTTCAGCCCGGAGTACCGGGCGAGGGGTCTGAATGCGTTCCAGCGTGAGCTCGACAGCCCGAGCAGCGACAGCACCAGGTTGTGCTCGAGCGAGTCCTTGGGAAAGAGCGTGATGATCTGGTAGGTGCGGGCGAGCCCCCGGTGGGCGCGTTGGTGAGGCTTCAGTCTCGACACTTCGTCGCCGAACAGGTGAATCGCGCCGGAATCGCGGCGCAGGTCTCCCGTGATCAGATTGAACAGCGTCGTCTTCCCCGCTCCGTTCGGCCCGATGATGAGCCTGCGCTCTCCAGGCATCACCTCGAGCGAAACGCCGTTCATCGCAGGCAGACCGCCGAACGACTTCCTCAGTTCCCGCAGTTGCAAGGCCGGCGTCATCGGGGACCTCTCCAGGCCTTCTTCGCTTGCCTGGCGAGGCGCTGCAGGCCTGGCACGACTCCCTCGGGCGCGAAGATCACGATGATCACGAACACGAATCCGAGCAGCATGTTCCAGCGCTCGATGTAGGCGGAGACGTAATTCTTGAGGACCATCACGATCGCGGCACCGACGATCGGGCCGGCAAGTGTGGCCGAACCCCCGGCGATGACTGCAAGCAGGCCCTCCGCCGAGGCGGTGATGGAGAGCGAAGCGGGATGGATGTATTTGTTGTAGTACACGAACAAGAGCCCCGACACCGCGCCCCAGAATCCCGAGTATACGAAGGTGATCCAGCGGATCAGCCAAACGTCGTGGCCCAGGGCGCTCATGCGCCGCGCCTGATCTCGGGTTCCGCGCAACGCGGCGCCGAAAGGCGACGCGACGAATACCGCCATGAGCCAGATCGCCACCGCAGTGATCGCCAGAGCGAAATAATAGAAAGAGCCCGCATCGTCCAAGTTGATGCCGAAGGGCGCGGGCCTGGTCAATCCGCGCAAGCCGTTGTCGCCGTAGCGCGGAGCGAGATCCAGCCGAACGCGCAAGCGATCAGCGTGGTGCCGAGCAGTGCCGCGGGCGCGGTGGCCCAGTGCCCGAGTCCCAGCTTGAGCGACATCCAAGCCGAGATATACGCGGCGAGTCCCAGCCAGGAAGCGTGACCCAATGACGGCAGCCCGCCGTAGCCGACCAGCAAATTGAGGCTCGCCGCGAAAATCGCGGCGATGAAAATCTGGCTGGTGAGATTGATGTAGTACTCGCCACCCACCAGCGGAAAGCCGAGGAGCGCCGCCGCGAGCGCGACCCAGCCCGCATTCTTCATACCGATTGACGTCCGAAAAGGCCCGTCGGGCGGAACGCGATCACGACGATCATCGGCAGAAAGAGGATCACGTAGGCGAGATCCGGAAGGAGCGCCGTCCCGAAGGTGTAGATCGCGCCGATCAGGAAGCTTCCGACGAAGGCGCCGAGCAGGCTGCCCACGCCGCCCAGCATCACCACGATCAGAGCGAGCGGCAGCATGTCTGCGTCCAGACCCGGATAGGCGGACATGATCGGCCCCCCGATGATGCCGCCGGCCCCGGCGAGCGCCGCACCTAGGCAAAACACGGCCGTGAAGAGCCGCGACACCGGGATGCCGACTGCGCGCGCCATCTGCATGTCGTCGACGCCCGCGCGGATCATCGCGCCGATCCGGGTCCGGTCCATCAACAGATACAAGGCGAGCGCCGTCACGACCGCGATGGCGAGCACGACCAGGCGATAGGTCGGGAACGTCACGCCGCCGACGAGAATGGGCTGCTGCAGCGCCGGAGGCGTCGGCACGGGGATCGGATCGCCGCCCCAGACCATCAGGCACAGGTCGGCGATGATGAACGAGATGCCGAGCGTCACCAGCACTTGGCCGAGCGCGTTCCCGGCAAGCGCGCGCAGGATCAGGCGCTCGACCAGCCCACCGAACACCGCCATGATGACCCCGCCGATGATCGCGGCAAGCCAGAGATTGGGAACGTATTTCAGGACGGAGATCCCCACGTACGCCCCGAGCATGTACAAGGAGCCGTGGGTGAGATTCGCGATGCGCATCAGCCCGAAGATGAGCGAGAATCCCGCGGCAAGCAGAAACAGCAGGCCGCCGAGGGCGAGGCTGTTCAGCGTCTGGATGATCCAGTACTGCACAAGAAAAGGGGCCGGTTGTCCCGGCCCTGCGTTCCTCCCGTGCCTATGACTCCAGATTCTTCGCGGGCGGCCAATCGCGCGAGTACACCGGGTTCTTCAGGAATTCCTCCGGCTTGTAGGTCCAGAACTGGCTCACGTCCGGGTAAGTGTGGATGACGCGGTTCACGAGGCGCCCGTCCTTGCGCTCGACCTTGCGAATGTAGATGTTGCCCACCACGTTGCCGTACCGGTCGAACGAAACCGGCCCGCGCGCGGTATCGACCTTGATGTTGCGCACCGTCTTCATGAAAGACGGCTTGTCCTCGATGTTCCCCTTGAGCGCGTTCAGCGTCGCCTCCAGCACCGCGGCTTCGACGTACGTGGCGGCCGCGTAGAAGCCGGGGTCGTAGCTCCAGTCGACGCGGAAATTCGCGGCGAACTTCTTGTTGATCGCATTCTCGATCTCGGCCGAATACCAGCAGGAGGTGACGATGCCCAGGGCCTCGTCGCCCATGTTGCGCAGCACCGCTTCGTCGAGCGCGGTCATGCCGCCGATCGGCGTCACTTTGCCGCGCAGGCCGTATTCGTTGAACTGCCGCAGGTAGCGGAAGCCGTTAGAACCGGCGAAGCCGAGGAAGATGCCGTCGATGTCGGTCTTGAGTTGCGCGAGGTAGGTGCCGTAGTCGGGCACCGTGAGCGGCGGGAACATGCGCTGCACCACCTTTCCGCCGTTTTCCTCGAACACCCGCATAAAGCCGGCGCACATCTCGTGGCCGTAGGCGATGTCGTCGGCGATCACCGCCATGCGGCGCATCTTGAGCGTCTTGTGGGAGTAGTCGGCAAGCGGCATCGAGCACTGCGACGAAGTCGACGTGCCGCGCGTGAACCACGGATTGGGCTTGCGCTGCGTCATGTCCTCGGCCGCGGCGACCGAGAGCGTGAGCAGCTGAGCCTGCCGGATGTAGTCGTCGGCGGCGAGCGCCTCGGCGGTCGCCAGCGGCCCGATCATGACCTGGATCTTGTCGCGCTCCACCAGCTCCTGGATCTTGGTGCGCGCCTGCGCCGGCACGCCGCCCGAGTCTCCGACGAAGAGGTCCACTTTGCGGCCTGCCAGGGTGGTGTTGCGCTCCTTGAGGTACTGGACGAGCGCGCGCTCCATGTCGATGCCGCCTGAGGCGAGCGGGCCTGTCTTGACCGTCATGAGGCCGACGCGGATCGGTCCGGTCTGCGACTGAGCGATCGTCGGCATAACGAGCGCCGCGGCGCCTGCACCAGTCGCCTGAATGAACCGCCTGCGGTTGAATGTCATTGTGCGATCCTCCGTTCAGTGGGTCGGGTTCTTGGGGGCGTCGGGCTGTTTCGCCGGCTGCGAACGGTCGAAAGCCTCGATTTTCATGCATTCCCCGAAAATACGCATGACCGCCGGCATGCTTGCGGTCTCGACATTGAAGAACTTCGCCCCGAAAACCTGGGAGGCCAGGCAGACATCGGCGAGGGTCGGCGAATCGCCGTGGCAGAAGCGACCGGTTTCCTTTTCCTTCGCGAGATGCGCTTCCAAAGCCTCCAGCGCTGTTGCGGTCCAATGCGCAAGCCACCTGTTGCGCGCCGGCTCGTCCTGATGCAATTCGCGCTCGAGGTAGCCGCGAATCCGCGGAACGACCAGCGGATGCCCGTCGCTCACAACGATCTGCGCCAGGCCGCGAACGCGGGCCCTGCCGCGGGGGTCTTTCGGCAGCAGGGCCGGCCTCGGATGCGTTTCCTCCAGATACTCGAGGATCGCCATCGATTGGAACAGCGGCGGCCCGCCGTCGATCACGAGCGCGGGCACCACGCTCTGCGGGTTGATCGCCTTGTATTCCTCGGCATGCTGCTTTCCCTGCAGCAAATTAATCGAGATCTGCTCGACCTCGATCCCTTTGAGCGCGAGAGCGGCGCGCACCCGGTAGGTGGCGAGAGACCGCCAGAACCCGTAGAGTTTCATAGTCATCGCCTTGCCTCCCTTCAGCGTTTCGGCGGGACGACAGGAACCAGGACATAGGATTCGCGTCCCGGCCCGGCATGGAGCGCGTTTTTGCCGCCGAAGACCGCCGCCGGACGGTCGCGCGGATCATCATGCAGGAACGGCCCGCAGCCGCGCAACTCGTTCTTGAAATTCGAGAGCCGGGCGCCGGTCGCTTTCTGCCACTCATAGTCCTTTCCCCGCACGGTCAGCGCCACTCTGTGGGCGGGCGGGACGACGATCGAGGTCGGCCACAGCTCGATGTCGAGCTGCACCACCTCGCCGGGCTCGAGGAGCTGCAGCTCGTCGTGCGTGTGGTAAGGCCGATACTCGGTGGAGAGCTTTGAATCGAGCTTCCGATGCGAGGCGCGCAACCAGCCTTGCGCGACCGGCGTATGGGGATCGATCGCGCCCATGAAAACCACTTCCCGCATGTCCGGCGAGAACACCCGGAAAACCAGAAACAGGTCGGCATCCGCCGTGGACGAAGACATGAACAGCCTCGCGGCAAGTGGCCCGGTGATCTCGGTCTCGCGCTCAAGCGGCGCTGAAATGAATGTCACGCCGTCGCCGAGCGCATCGTAGGTGACGCTTGCCGCGGCCCTCGGCGGCTCGGGGCCGAGCGCATGATCGGCCGGATCGAGAAAGAACTTCGTCCAGCGCGTGCGCGCGATGGGCCATTCGCCCTCGTGCCGCTCGACGAACCGGTCCACGTGGCGCACCTGCAATTGCACGCGGGGCTGCCGGTCCCAGCCGTTCTGCTCGCCCTTCAGGTAGTACGCGAAGAAACGTTTCTGCAGGTCCACGCCGTAATCGGTATAGAAGTGGGTCCAATGCTCGATGCCGTGCGCTTCGAGCCACTTGTCCTTCGAAGCGGCTCGGACGAAGCCTTCGAAGTTGCCGCGCGGGTGAAGGCCCTGCCCTCCCCAGTTGGCGGCGGAGAGCAAGGGCACGGTGATTTTTTCCCAGACCGGAGAGCGACCCCTGTGGTAATCGTCGTCGAGCGGATGCGCGAGGATGTCGTCGCCGAGGTCGCAGCGGTTTTTCTGCAGCTCCCGATCGGACAGCGTCTCGTCGCCGCACACCGGCTCTCCAGTGACCCGGCTGCGCGGGCCGCGCTCGCCCAGGCCGTATTGCACCGTCTTCACCTGCATGTCGTACCAGTTGGCCCAGAACGTGGAGAGAATCCCGCCGTGGTGCGTCATGTCGCGGTACCAGTCAGCGGCGCCTTCCCAGATGCACATCGCCGCAAGATGAGGCGGACGCAGCGAGGCGACGTGCCACTGGTTGATGCCGTAGTAGGAGATCCCGTTCAGGCCGACCTTGCCGCTGGCCCATGGCTGCACGCCCGCCCACTCAATGCAGAGGTAGAAATCCTTCGTTTCGCGGGGAGAGAAATGGTCGATGTACCCCGGCGAACGTCCCGCTCCGCGGGAATCGACGCGCACGCAGGCGTATCCGTCCGGGACCCATTTCTCGGGATCGACGACTTCCCAGTTCTGGTATTGGTTGGTCGACCCGCATGCGACGTCGGGGTGCTCGGCGACCATGCGCTGCCACGCGCTCGGATAGCCGTCCTGAAACGCGAGTCCCTTGGCATAAGGGCCGTAGCTGAGAATGACCGGGAACCGCCCCTCCTTCTCCGGACGGTAGACGTCCGCCCGGAGCACCAGCCCGTCGTCCATCTTGATCGGGACGTCCCAGTCGATACGCATCCCGTCGCGGAGCTCGCTCCTTGTCGAGGCCATGCTTGTCCCGTGATTTCGGCTTCGTTCGAGCTGTTATAGTTATCGCGCCAATTTGACCCCACGCTGCGGCGCGGTGTCAACTGAACGGATCAAGGAGGCGAATTGAAAATCGGCATAGCAGGGACCGGAAGAATGGGAGCGGCGATCGGCCAGCGGCTGATGAGCCTGGGGCACGAGCTCGCGGTGTGGAACCGCACGGCGGAAAAGACCCGACCGCTTGCCGCCGCCGGCGCGAAAGTCGCCGCAACGCCTTCGCAGCTCGTCGCCTCGTCCGAGACGATCATCACCATACTGACCGACGCGGCGGCGATCGACGCCGCCTACCGCGGCAAAGATGGACTGCTTGCGGGCGATGTCGCGGGGAAGCTCTTCATCGAGATGAGCACCGTGCGCCCGGAGACGGAGAGAGCGCTCGCCGCCGCCGTCCGCAAAAAGAGCGCGATCATGGTCGAGTGCCCGGTCGGCGGAACGGTCGGTCCCGCAAGGGACGGGAAGCTCTTCGGCTTCGTCGGCGGGGAGGCGGCCGACTTCGCCCGCGCGAGGCCGCTCCTCGAACAGATGTGCAGGCGCATCGAGCACGTCGGTCCCGTCGGCGCCGGCGCAAAGATGAAGCTCGCGATCAATCTTCCCTTGCTCGTGTTCTGGCAGGCATTCGGCGAAGCGCTGGCGCTGTGCCGTTCACTCGGCCTCGACGCCGCTCGTATCGTGGACATCTTTGCCGACACCTCGGGCGGGCCCAACGTGCTCAAAGGACGCGCGGCCGCCCTCACTGCCGCGCTTCAGGGCAAGGATGTGGGCCCGATCACCGTCGACGTCGACGCGATGCGCAAGGACCTGAGAACGATGGTCGAGGAGGCACGATCGCTCGGAACCACCCTCCCGGTCACATCGAGCGCGCTGCAGTGCTACGACGAAGCTTCGCGCGCGGGACTGGGCAAAGGCGATATCACCACGATCCCGGTGCGCTGGATGAAGCAAGGCGACGGCTAAACAGGCGCCTCACTGCACCGGCACCACGCCGTCGAGCTTGGCGAAGCATTCGCGCCGGGCCGTCTCCAGAAAATCCCGGACAAAGGGCAGGCGCGCCACTTCGCCGGTGGTGGCGCCGTACAGGTTGCTCCACAGCCCGCTCTTGCCGATGCGCCGCGCGATCACATATCCGTAATCCACGTAGTTCTTGATCCCCCAGTTCGGGAGCGCGGCCACGCCTCGGCGGCTGGCGACCAGCTGCAAGATGGCTACCGTCAGTTCCGTGGTGCGGCGCCTGGGATGGATTTTGGCGGGTTTCAGCACCCGACGGATCAGGTCGATGCGCTCTTCGGGCACCGGATAAGTGATGAGCGTTTCTTTCGCGAAGTCGCTCGCGGCGAGATAGCGCTTTGCCTTCAGCCGGTGGTCGGTCGGCATTACGGCGAGCACTTCAAAGCGAAACAGCGGGTGGTAGACGATACCCCGCCGCGGCTTGTTCTCCGATCCGATCACCAGATCGGTCTTGTTGTCGGCGAGCAACGCGAGCGGGTTGGGATGAAAGCCCGATACCAGATCGAGCTCCACCTCCGGCCAGTGCTTGCGAAAAGCGTCCATGATCGGCATCAGCCAGTCGAAGCAGGTGTGGCATTCGAGGACGATGCGCAGCGTTCCCGCCGGCTTGCGAACGAGTTTCGTCAGATCGCGCTCGGCAGTCCGGACTTCGCCCATAACCGTGCGCGCCAATGTCACCAGCCGCTGACCCGGCTCGGTAAGCTTTACGGACTGCCCATGGCGCCTCACCATCGCCACGCCGTAATGCGCTTCCAGCGCCTTCAACTGGTGGGAGAGCGCCGACTGGGTCAAATGCACGCGCTCGGCCGCACGCGAGACCGTCCCCGCCTCGGCGAGCGCGATCAGCGTGCGGAGGTGGCGGACTTCGAGCATGAATTATGAATGATATTCACAATATTCGTATAAACTTTCATT
>VBDE01000026.1 GCA_005883665.1 Betaproteobacteria bacterium | reverse complement strand
ACGACTGGGAGCACCAGATCAGGATGGCCAAGCTGCGCGGCACGCCGGTAGCGCGCGCGCACATCGGCATGGACATGAGCGACCCCGATCCTGACTTTGCGTCGATGGCGAAGTCCATGGGGTGGTACGCGGAGGGCCCGATCGACAAGCCGAAGGACGTCGCCGCGGCGCTCAAGCGCGCGATCGCCAAGGTGAAGGCGGGGACGCCGGCGCTGCTCGACACGCTCACACAGAAGCGCTGAAAACCGGGGACAGACCACGTTTTTCGCAGCGCCGAGGGTGAAAATCGGGAAAACGTGGTCTGTCCCCGGTTTCCCTTAGGAGTGGAGAATGGCGAAGACTGCGGTTCCGCGTGGATTGAAAACCGTCGGCGTCGTCGGTGCAGGACGCATGGGCACGCCCATCATCGGGCACCTGGTTCGCAAGGGATTCGCGACGCGGGTTTTCGACCTCGACGCCACCAGAGCGGGCGCGGTGAAAAAGCTCGGGGCCCAATGGGCCGCCGGCGCGGAATCCCTCGCCGCCGCGTGCGAAGCGATCCTCGTCTGCGTGGGCTTCGACCGGGAAGTGCAGGAGCTCCTCGCGAAAGGCGGGCCGCTTCGCAAGGCGAAGCCGGGCGCGATCGTCGCCATCCTGAGCACGATTCACCCCAAGACTGTGCAGAATCTTGCGAAGGAGTGTGAAAGTGCGGGTCTGCACGTCGTCGACTCCACGGTGTGCCGCGGAGGCGAAGCCGCGGACAGCGGCACGCTGCTTTCTTTCGTGGGCGGCAGGGCCGAGCTCGTCGAGCGCCTCACGCCGGTGCTACGCGCCTATTCTTCCGACGTCGTGCACACCGGCGGCGTGGGAACCGCGCAAGTCGCGAAGGCCGTCAACAATCTGATCCTGTGGGCCTGCCTGGTCGCCGATCACGAGGGGCTCGCGCTGGCGCAGCGCTACGGCGCCGACGTCGAAGCCTTGCGCCGTGCGCTCCTCATGTCGAGCTGTGCGAACGGACCGCTCGAGAAGTGGGGCAGCCAGACGATGGCCTGGGCCGAAGACGACATGGCGATCGTCGCCGAGATGGCAGCGGAGGCGGGCATTGCGTTGCCGCAAGCGGGCGTGACCCGCGAGATTTGCCGCGCGCTAAAGCCGCGGCGCCATAAGTTGGACGCGTACGGGCGCTGATCCTTCGCCGCCCGGCCTACATTCCATTGACAGCGCAGCGGTCGGAGGGTAAGTTGCGACGCAGATGTTCCGCAGCAACGATTACGGTTCTGCATGAAGGAGCATCGGGGCAGGGGCGGGTCGACACCAGGGGAAAAGATTTCGGGTGCAGCCCTGAGATACCACGAAGCAAAAGGAGGAGAAGATGAAATTGAACAGAAAGGCGATGGTCCTGGCGGTAGGGGCGGCGCTCGCTGCGCCCGGCGTCCACGCGCAAATCACCAGCCCTGCAGGCTCGGCTTGGGAGTTCTACGGCAAGATCTATCCCGAGCTTGCCAGAATCAACGGCGGTGGTGCTACCCCGCCAGCGGGCACCACCATCTCGACGCTCGCATCGATAACGAACGCAGGCAGGTCCAACCTCGTGAACCGGGGGGAGATGCTGGTGGGCAATTCGTACATCGGCTTCAGGGGGAGCAAGTCTCTCGGTAGCGGACTGAAGGCCATCTGGCAGATCGAGCAGACGGTCCCGATTGACGAAGGAGGTTCTGCCGCAGCCGACACCGGCACGCTCGCCACGCGGGACAGCTTTCTCGGCGTCGACGGCGGCTGGGGAACCTTGAGGCTGGGCTTCATGGACACCCCGTTCAAGAGGTCTGGCGACGTCTTGGGTTTCCTCGGCATCTCCAGCGGCAACTTCGTGCAGACGAACCCGGTGCTGCGCCAGGTCGGTTTCGGACAGGGCAACAACGGCCCGTCGAGGGCTGCGCGCTTTCACGAGCGGCGCGGCAATGCGATCGATTTCGCATCGCGCACCTATTTCGGCGGATTGCAATACTTGGCGCAGTATTCGGTCGGCAACCCGTCGGAAACCAGCAAGACGAGTGGCGCCGGCGCCGGCGCGGGCGCCCGGCCTCTCGATCCGAGGTTCATCTCGATGGCGCTCAAGTGGGAGAGCGGCCCGTGGTATTTCGCGGCGATGCACGAAACCCACTTCGACATGTTCGGCGGCTCTGCCAATGTGCCTGCCGCACAGAAAAATGACGCCGACGCCAACGTGAACTCCAAGGACATGGCTGCCCAGGTTACCGGGATGTTCAAGATAGCCGGGCACACCTTCGAGGCGGATTACATCAGGAAGAGCTACAAGGAGAACGCCGGGAAGAGCGCCACTCCCAACGGACGCTTCGAAAGCTACAAGAACAACGCGTTCATGGTTGCCTGGGAAGGCCGCTGGAGTAACCAATGGCGCACCGCCGTGACCTACGTGAGCGCGAATGCCGGCACCTGTAGCTTGTTCAATGCGGCCTGCAGCACCACGGGGCTGGAAGGCAAGCAGCTGTCGCTGGGCGGCTCTTACTATATCGATCCGAGCACGTATGTGTTCCTGATCGGCAGCAAGATAGACAACGGAACATCCGCCCGCTACGACAACGTATCGAACGGCTCCCCGGCCACGGGCGAGGACGTCAAGCAATACGCCTTGGGGCTCGCGCATAACTTCTGAAAAAGTCGCGCGAGCGACCGCTTGGATGTCGCGAGCAAGCGGTACAAACGGGCGGGCGCCTCCAGCGTCCGCCCGAATTTTTCATAGGAAGGTCCCAAGAGGCCTTCCGGCAGAGGAGAGATGAGATATGCGCGGTGGAGTCGATTCCCGCCGCAGGCGGATTCTTGCCGGCGCGCTCGGAACGGCGCTTCTTCCCGGTTTCGCTTTCGCTCAAGGCCAGCGGGATGCGGTGAAGAACCGGGAGATCTACCTGTACAGGGGCGCCGATCGCGAGAAGAAGATCCTCGAGGGCGCGAGAAAGGAGCGCGAGGTCGTCGTCTACACCTCCCTGAACCTCAAGGACTCGGTGCCGATCGTCGAAGTCTTCGAGAGGAAATACGGCGGCGTGAAGGTCCAGCTTTGGCGCTCGAGCTCGGAGAAGGTCTTGCAGCGGGCGATCGCCGAGGCGCGGGCCGGGCGGTTCAGCTGCGATATCCTGGAGACGAACGGCCCGGAGATGGAAGCGATGCACCGCGAGCAGCTGCTCGAGGAGTTCTTCAGTCCGCACTTCAAGGACCTGCCGCCGGCCGCCTTTCCCAAGCATCGGCACTACGTCGCCGACCGCTTCAATTTCTTCACCGTCGCCTACAACACCAATCTCGTCAACGCGGGCGACGTACCCAATACCTACGAGGACCTGCTTCACCCGCGCTTTGCGGGCCGCGTCGGGATCGAAGCCGGCGACGCCGACTGGTTCGGCGCCATGGTCAAGGCGATGGGCGAGGAGAAGGGCCTCGCATTCTTCAGGAAGCTCGCCGCGGCGAAACCCGAAATACGCAGCGGGCACACGCTGATGGCCGAGCTCGTCGCCTCGGGCGAGATTCCGCTCGCCGCCACGATCTACAACCATAACGCCGAGCGGCTGGTCGTGAAGGGCGCCCCGATCCGGTGGAAGGCGCTCAAACCCACGTTCGGGCGCCCGAACGCGATCGGCGTGGCGCGCCGCGCCCCGCACCCCTACGCGGCGCTCCTCTTTTCCGACTTCATGCTCTCCCTCGAAGGCCAGACGATCCTGAAGGAGCGCAACCGGGTGCCCTCGAGCCGCGCCGTGGAAACACACCTCAACAAGTTCCCCTTCGAGATGATCGACCCGGTGATCACGCTCGACGAGGCCGACCGCTGGGAGAAACTTTGGTCGGATCTCTTCCTCAAAGGTCAGAGGATACAGAAGGAAGCCGACCGACTTTTCCGCCATCGAGCGAAACAGGACACGACTCATGAAGCCGCTTGGATTCAATCTTCTCGCGAGCGTGCTCGGCGAACGCCACGGCCGCGGACGTCGGCTTGTACGCGGGTCCCGACCGCCTGCAGAAGCTGATCGAAGGCGCCAAGAAGGAGGGCGAGCTCAACCTCTATACCTCGGCGCAGTCCGACGACATGGGAGCGCTGGTCGGCGCCTATGAAAAGAAATACGGAGTGAAGGTCAACGTATGGCGCGCAAGCTCGGAGAAGGTGCTGCAGCGCGCCGTCGCCGAAGCGCGGGCCAACCGCAACACCGTGGACATCGTCGAGACCAACGGGCCCGAAATGGAATCGCTGCACCGCGAAAACGTCCTGCAGCAGGTCAAGTCGCCGCACCACGCCGATCTCATCGCGCCGGCCATGCGCCCTCACGCCGAGTGGGTGGGGACGCGCTTGAACGTGTTCGTGCAGGCCTACAACACCAAAGCAGTCAGAAAGGAGGATCTGCCGAAGACCTGGGAAGATCTGCTCGACCTGAAGTGGAAAGGCAAACTCGGCATCGAGCAGGAGGACTCGGACTGGCTCGCGGGGCTGTTCGGCGATCTTGGCGAGGTCAAGGGCACGAAACTTTTCAAGGAGATCGTCGCAAAAAACGGCATGTCGGTGCGCAAGGGGCACACGCTCCTGACGCAGCTCGTGGTGTCGGGTGAGGTGCCGCTCGCGCTGACCGTATACAATTACAAGGCAGAGCAGTTCAAGGGCAAGGGCGCGCCGATCGACTGGTTTTCCATCGGCACGGCGATCGCGCGGCCGAACGGAGTCGGCGTCGCGCGCCGCGCCCCGCATCCGCACGCCGCGGTGCTCTTCTACGACTTCGAGATCGGCGAGGAAGGCCAGAAGATCCTCGCGCAGCGCGACTTCGTGCCGACGAACAGGAAAATCGACACGCCGCTCAACAAGCTGCCGCTCAAGTTCGTCGACGCGCGCGTCACGCTCGACGAGTACGACAAGTGGATGAAGCTGTACGAAGAGATTTTCGGCAAGGGACGCTAGACGAGGGAGCAAGCCTATGGCCAAGGAATCGCACTACAGCAGCAAGAAGGACCGCGTCTTCGTGCGCGGCATCCAGGGACAGTACAGCCTCAAGGACGAGCTCGCGCGCCTGCGCGGCCTGCCGCGCGTGATCAAGGGCAAGGACCTCCTCTTCAACGACGGCCCGCAGTCCTTCAGCAAGCACTTCATCGAGCCGGTGGACGGCCTTGCGCAGACGCTCCACGTGCACCTGGAGGAATACGGCCCGGGGGGCCGCACGCAAAAGCACGGCCACGTGAACGAGGCGGCGTTCTACATTCTGGACGGCAAGGGCTACGAGATCCACGACGGCGTGCGCTACGACTGGTCGGCGGGAGATGTCGCGATCGTGCACATGAACTGCGTGCATCAGCACTTCAATGCCGATCCGGTGAAACCCGCACGCGCGCTCGTCATGAAGCCCAAGCCTATGGTCCTGTTCATGAACCTGATGTTCCAGCAGACCGTCATCCCGCGGCCGAAGGAAGCGACGCCCGAGGGCGCGGGCTTCGTCCCGCGGCACTTCGAGGAAAACTACAACCATTAGTGAACGCGAAAGGAGTGGCACATGGCCTGGGGTGAATCGAAAGCCTGGATGCGCGGCAGCGCGCACCAGAAGCTGTATCAGAGCCTGCTCGACAATGCGATGCAGGCGCCCGCGAGGAACGCGAAGCGCAGGAAAATCCTGCACCCGGAGGACATGCCCTGGGAGATGTCGCGCCAGGGGCTGCTGAAGCACCTGCTGAACGAGCCCTACATGCAGATCATCCCGCCGGGCAGCCGCTCGGGCAGGCACCGGCACCTCGCCGAGGAATGCCTGTACGTGGTGGAGGGCCGGGGCTACGACCTGCACCAGGACTGCGACGTGGAGATCACCGACACCTACCACTGGAAACCTCAGGCCGAAGTGAAGCGCTGGGAGTGGGAGGCGGGGGACGTGATCTACATCCCACCCAACACGATCCACCAGCATTTCAATGCAGCATCGGACAGGCCGGTGCGGCTCGTCTCGGCGATCAACCGGATCTACAAGTACTGCGGGCTGAACGACCTGGAGCAGATCGAGGACGCTCCCGAATACGATGCCAAGGTCGTGCTCAGCGCCGAGCTGGTCGAGAAATACTTGAAGCGAAGAGTCAAGGAGCCCGCTTAGGGCTTCGGTCTCATGCCGTCGCGCCCGGCGCTCTTCCTCCTCGCCTGCGCCGCCGGGACAGCCGCTTTCGCGCAGCACAATCTGTCTCCGGCGCTCGACGAGAGCGCCGATCGCGCGGCGCGCCTCCTCGCCAACGCGAGGCGGGAGGGCTCGCTGTCGCTGTACGCATCCATGGCGGAGAAGGACCTGATCCGCCTCGTCTCGGAGTTCGAACGCCGCTACGGAATCAAGGTCAAGGTCTGGCGCTCGGGCAAGAACAATGTCTTGCGCAGGGCAGTCACCGAGGCGCGCGCCGGCCGCTTCGAAGTGGACGTCGTGCACAATCCCTCGCCGGAAATGGAGCTCCTGCACCGCGAGCGCCTGCTCCAGGAAATCCGCTCGCCCTACCAGCGGGAATTGATTGCCGAAGCGGTCGCGCCGCATCGCGAGTGGGCCGGCCCGCGCGTTTATATTTTCGTCCAGGCCTACAACACGAACAGGGTGAAGCCCGGGGAGCTGCCGAAAACATTCAGGGACCTGCTCGACCCGCGCTGGAAGGGGCGGATAGCGGTCGAAGCGAAGGAACAGGAATGGTTTTTCACGCTGGTCCGGGAAATGGGCGAGGAGAACGGGCTGAAATTCTTCCGGGATCTGGTTGCGACGAACGGCCTGACCGTGCGAAACGGAAACGCGCTGCTCAACAATCTCGTCGTCGCCGGCGAAATCCCGCTTGCCCTCACCCTCTACAGCTACCTGCCGGAGCAGTCGAAGCGCAGCGGCGCGCCGATCGACTGGTTCGCGCTGCAGCCGACCGTCGCCTACACCGACGGAATCGGCGTCATGAAGCGCGCGCCGCATCCCCACGCGGCGGTCCTCTTCTACGACTTCGTCCTCTCGGACGGCCAGGCGCTGCTCGCCGAGCTGAACCACGTCATCTCGCATCGCCGCAACGAGCGGAACCTGAGAAAATTCGACCTGAAGTTCATCGAGCTCGACGCGGTGCTCGCCGACTATGACCGCTGGACCAAGATCTTCGAGGACACCATCTACGGGCGCAGCGCCGGTTTCTCGGTGCACACCGCTTCGCACTAGGCCATGCCTGTCCGATGCGGTTGCAATGGCGCAGAAGGACCCGGCGAAAACGGTGTCGGCGGCATGAAAGCGGCCTTGGCTGCACGCGCCCTGGCTGCTGTCCTGCTCGCGCTCACGGGTTTCGCCCCGTTCTTCGTCGCCGCGCAGGACTCCAGGGGCGTGCTCGCGGGCCTCGCCGCGTACGAGGGCGCAGACCGCCATCAGCGCCTGCTCGAAGGCGCGCGTCGCGAAGGCTTCCTCAGCCTGTATACGTCGTTTCCCCCCGAAGACGTCGCAAAGCTGAACGCGGCATTCGAAAAGAAGTACGGCGTGAAAGTCCGCGCCTGGCGCGCCGCCTCTGAGAAGGTCCTGCAGCGCACCGTGGCCGAAGCCCGGGCGGGGCGCGATGAAGTCGATCTGGTGGACAGCAACTCGGTACCGCTCGAGCTGCTGCGCCGCCAGGGGCTGCTGCAGCCCGTGCGCTCGCCCTACCACGCCGACTTGATCCCGGCCGCGGTGCCTGAGCATCGCGAGTGGGCCTGGGCCCGGTTGAGCGTATTCGTCCAGGCCTACAACACGCGGATCATCCAGCAGGCGGACCTGCCCGCGTCTTACGGCGACCTCCTCGATCCGCGCTGGAAAGGAAGGCTCGGCATCGAGGCCTCCGACGAGGATTGGTTTGCCGAAGTGGTGCGGAACCTAGGGGAAGAAAAGGGCCTCAAGCTGTTTCGCGACCTGGCGGCGAAGAACGGGCTGTCGGTCCGAAGAGGGCACAGCCTGCTCGCGCAGATGGTGGCCTCGGGCGAAGTGCCGTTCGCGCTCACCGTTTACAATTTCACCGCCGACCAGCTCAAAGCACAAGGCGCGCCGCTGGAGTGGATCATGCTCTCACCGGCAATCGCGCACGGCAACGGTTTCGCCGTGATCAGGCGCGCGCCGCACCCGCACGCGGCCCTGCTCTACTACGAATTCATGATCGGCGACGACGGCCAGCGGATTCTGGCGGATCGCAAGTCGGTTCCGACGAGCAGGAAGATCCACACGACGCTCGATCGGAGCACGCTGAAAATCATCGACCCGGTGCTCCTGGTCGATCAGGGCGAGCGCTGGGCGAAGCTCTACGAGGAAATCATCGTGAAGGGGAGCCGTTGACCCTGCTGATCGACAACGACATCGTGCGGCGCGTGCTCAAGCCTGCGGCGGTGCGTCGCGCGCTGGAGTCGGCCTACCGGGACCTCGCCTCGGGAGAAGCCGTCTGCCGCCCGCGAATCGACATCCGCATCCCGACGCGCGATCCCGCGAAGTTCTACCAATGGGGCACCATGGAGGGAGGTTCCACCGGCGGCTATTTCGCCATCCGCATGAAATCAGACATCGTGTACGAACACGAGTACGGAGGCGCTCGCACGCGCGAGAAGTACTGCGTGCGCCCGGGCCGCTACTGCGGCCTCGTGTTCCTGACCGACGTCGAAACCGGGGAGCCGCTCGCCATCATCAACGACGGCCACCTGCAGCACCTGCGCGTCGCCGCGGACAGCGCCATCGGGACCGATCTCATGGCGCGGGAGGATTGCCGCACGCTCGGGATGCTCGGCTCGGGCGGCATGGCGGCATCGCACGTGGAGGCTCTGCTCGAAGTGAGACCGATCGGGCGAATCAGGGTGTTCAGCCCGACGCGAGCGAACCGTGAGCGCTTTGCAGCCGAGATCGCCGAGCGCCACGGCATCGAGTGCGAAGCCCGCGAAGAACCGCGCGAGGTCTATCGTGACGCGGACATTCTCGCCGCCTGCACCGATTCCGCACGCCCCGTCATCCGGGGGGAGTGGCTCGAGCCGGGGATGCACGTCATATCGATCGGGGGGCGGCCCGATGACCAGGCGCTTTCCCGTTTCGACCGGACGCTGCGGCTGGGGACGGCGCCCGCGCCGGTGGGCCGGCCCGAGCTCGCCACGGCCGACGAATATCTGGGATACGTTGCGCGCCCGCGGGATCCTCGCTGGGAAACGAATCGGATGGATCGGCACGCCGTGACGGGCAAGGGCGAGGACGTCGGCTTCGCCGACGTGATCGAGGGCAAGGTCCGCGGCCGCATTTCGCGAAACCAGATCACTTACTCGGAGCGCGGCAACATCCAGGGCGCGCAGTTTTTCGCGGTCGCTGCCGCGGCCTACGAGGCGGCGCGGCGCGAAGGCCTCGGGCGCGACCTCCCCACTGACTGGTTTTTGCAGGACATACGCGATTGAGGAAGAGACACATGCAAAATTCCATAAAGCCGATTGCCCTTTTGACCGCCTGCGGGCTCATCGCCTGCAGCGCCGGCGCGCAGACGCTCTTCAGCTACAGCGGCGCCGACCGCATGGAGAGAATCGTCGCGGCGGGGAAGAAAGAAGGCACGCTCACGATATACACCACCTTCGCGGAGAAGGACCAGCCGACGCTGGTCAGGCCTTTCGAAGCGAAGTACGGCGTCAAGGTGAACATCTGGCGAGCCGGGACGGACAAAGTGCTGCAGCGCACGCTCGTCGAGGC
Organism: Betaproteobacteria bacterium; assembly: GCA_005883665.1. Taxonomy (GTDB): domain Bacteria; phylum Pseudomonadota; class Gammaproteobacteria; order Burkholderiales; family SG8-39; genus VBDM01. Next base: position 12,393 of record VBDE01000026.1, on the reverse strand, counting down.
ATCGGCGAAGAAGTACGACGTGGACCTGATCCACTTCGGATCGCCCGAGATGGAAGCGCTTTCGCGCGAGAAGATCCTGCAGGCCGTGAATTCTCCGGTGCACAAGGACTTGCAGCCGGGCTCGGTGCCTGCGCACCGCGAATGGGCCGCGACGCTGCTTTCGGTATGGGTGCAGGCCTACAACACCCAACTCATCAAGAAAGGGGACCTGCCCAGGACATACAAGGATCTCCTCGACCCCAGGTGGAAAGGCAAGCTCGGCATCGAGGCGAAGAACCAGGACTGGTTCGCCTCCGTGGTCGACGTGATGGGCGGCGGCGAGAAAGGGCTCAAGTTCTTCCGCGACCTCGTCGCGCAGAACGGCATCTCCCTGCGCACCGGGCATACGCTGCTCACCAACATGGTGATCGCGGGCGAGGTACCCCTCGCACTCACGCTGTACAACTACATGCCGGAGCAGGCGAAGAAAAGGGGCGCGCCGATCGACTGGTTCGCGCTCGAGCCCGCCGTGGCCCGCTCCAACGCGATCGGTGTCGCCCGCCGCGCGCCGCACCCGAACGCGGCGCTGCTTTTCTACGAGTACATGCTGGGCGAGGGGCAGCAATACCTGGTGCAAATGGATTACGTGCCCTCGAACACCAAGGCGCCTTCTCCCCTCAAGAACGTGAAGATCCTGCAGACCGATCCGGTCCGCTCGCTCGACGAAACGGACAAATGGACGAAGCTCTTCGAGGACGTCGTGCTGAAGCGCAGCGGGAACTGATAGTATCGCGGGCGAGGAGAAGCGAAATGAGCGTCGCCGTTGCCGTCCCTGAAGCCCCGCGCGGCTCGTACCGCGAGATGTGGCTGATCACGCTCGGCCACTCGCTCACGCACTGGTATCCGGCGACTTTCTACCTGATCCTGCCCATCATCGGCAAGGAGCTGGGGCTCTCCTACAGCCAGATCGGCCTCATCATGACCTGCCAGTACATCGCGGGCGCCGTCGCGAACATCCCCGGCGGAGTGCTGGTGGACACCGTGGGCAGGAAGGGCGTGCTGATGGCCACCTCGCTCTTCTGGGTGGGTTTCCCGTATCTCCTGATGGGCTTCACGCACAGCTACCTGATGCTTCTGGGCTGCGTGGCGCTCGTCGGGTTCGGCAACAGCCTGTGGCATCCGACGGCGATTCCCACGCTCGCGCGCCGTTTCCCCGAGAGCACGAGGCCCTTCCTCTCGGGGAAACGGCATGGGCGGGAACGCCGGCGACGCCATCGCGCCCATCGTCGTGGGGGCGCTGCTCGCAGCGCTCACCTGGCGCGAGGTGGTGATCCTGAACGTGGTTCCCGGGATCGTGATCGCGCTCCTCCTCTTCGTCTTTCTCGGCACGCTGCAGCTCGGCGGAAAAAAGCGCGAGGCGTCGCGCGACCCGGGCGTGCAGTCCTTGCGCGATTATTTCCGCGGCTTGCCTGCACTGTTCCGCAACCGCGGGCTGATCGTCCTTTCGGCGAGCTCGGTGTTCCGCTCGATGACGCAGAACGCGCTGCTCACTTTCCTGCCGGTGTATCTCGCGTACGAAATGGGCTATTCGCCCTTCTGGGTGGGCGCCTGCATGTTCGCGCTGCAGACCGCGGGCTTCGCCGCCGCGCCCGTAGCCGGGCACCTGTCGGACCGCATGGGCCGCAAGAGCGTCATGATGACCAGCATGGCGATGACCGCCGTGGTGCTCGTCTTCATGGCGCTCGCTGGCAAGTCGCTGGCGTTCGTGTTCTTCGTCGCGGTCCTCGGTTTCTTCCTCTATGCGATCCGGCCGGTGCTGCAGGCCTGGCTCCTCGATCGGGCCGCTCCTCGGCGGGCTGGTCGCCGACAGCTTCGGCCTCACCGCCACCTTCCATTTCCTCGCGGGCACCATCGTCGCGGCGAATCTCTTCATCCTGTTCATGCCCGGGACCGAGGCGGCAAAGGAGTGATCCGGTTCGGCGGTAAGGGGATGCGGTGGTTTCGCAGCACCTCCAACCGTACCTTCGTACTCTGGCCGATCGTGCTCTTTTCCGCCGAGGCAGCGTTCCAGCAGGGCGTGCCGAGAATGCAGCTCTGGGCCCTGCCCTTGCTCGCGTGGGGGTACCTGCAGTATCGCCTCGTCGGCAATTACCGGCTGAAGGAAGGAGGCGGCGGGCCGGGGATCTCGATTCCTCCCGAGCGCCTAGTGACGGGCGGCCCCTATCGCGTTTGCCGCAACCCGATGTACCTCGGTCACCTGATTTTTCTCGCCGGGCTCGCTTTCGCGCTCGACTCGTGGCTCGCCGCGGCGGTGTTCGTGTTCCACGCCGCGTGGTTCGACCGGCGCGTGCGCGACGACGAGGCGCGCCTCACCGTTCTTTTCGGGGATCGCTACCGCGAGTATCTCGCGCGCGTGAAACGCTGGATCCCCGGCCTTCTCTGAGATCCTTCACCGAAACGATTCCTCCGGCCAGGAGAAAAACGGCATTGGCCCAGAACACCGGCGCCAGGCCGAAAACGGCGCCGATGCCGCCGAACACAAGCGGAATCGAGATCTGGGTGATCTTGTTCACCGTCAGCCTCATTCCCAGCGCCTCGCCCGAGCGTCCCGCTGGAGCGTGGTGGTAGGTCAGCATGATGGTGAGCGGCTGCGCCGAGCCCAGACCCAGTCCGAGCAGGAACGCGGTCAGCACCAGCATCGGCGCTCCGGAGAGAAACGGAAAAAGCGCATACGTGGCGGTCGCGATGAAAAGCGATCCGGTCAGCACGCCCGCCTCGGTGAAACGCCGGGCCAGGTCCTGCATCAGCAGCCGAACCACGAACGCGGCGGCGGCATAGGCGCTGAGCACCAAACCGATCCGCGTCGCCGAAAGCCCGATCGACTGGCCGTATACCGGCATGTAGAAGGAAAACAGCTCGATGCCCGTGAGCGCCACTCCGCTCATGATCAGCGTGCGCCGCAGGGGAGCTTCCTTGAGCAGGTCGAGCGCCCGCCGCGCCTGCTTGTCATCGTGATGCTCGCCGCGCGGCGGCACCAGGCGCGGAAAAGCGAGCGCGAGCAGCACGACGACGAGCGATATCAAGGCGAGCACGACGAAGGTCGGCCGGAAGCCCAGGGCGTCGATGGTGAATCCGGCGAGCGACGGGCCGATGAATGTCGCGACCGACTGGCCGAGCGAAAAGCTGCTGAAGTTCTTGGCGCGCTCGGCCGGATCGCCGATCGACCCGACCGCGTTGTGGATCGAGACGTGAAAGAAAATCTGACCCAGCCCGATCAGGGTCGGGCACAGAAACAGGGTAAACAGGCCTTCGTGCAGCGCCGGAAGGACGAGGCCCGCGGTGATGCCGACCGAACCGAGCAGGATCGGGTAGCGCACGCCGATGCGGTCGGAGATCCGGCCCGCGTACAACGCGAGCAGCAGCGGAAACACCGCATACAGGGCGGCGAGAACGCCGACCATGAAGGAATTCGCGCCGAAGTGGAGCGCGTCCAGCGACACCAGCACCTTGCTGCCGCGATGGGCGATGCTCGAAAGCACCGAAAGGAGGATGACGAAATAGACCGACATCGGTGGGTCAAGTCTAGCGCATGCGCTAGACTCCTCCCCATGCCTGTCGGAAGAAACGATCCTTGCCCTTGCGGCAGTGGCAAGAAATACAAGCGCTGCTGCGGCGCGGTGGTACCGATCAACCCGGTCTCCGTGACGGGCGGAGCTCGGCAGTGCGGGACCTGCACCGCCTGCTGCGACGGCTGGGTCAAGGGCACGATCTTCGGCCACGAGATGAAGCCGGGCCAGCCGTGCCACTTCCGCGGAGAAGGCTGTTGCAGCATCTACGAACGCCGGCCGGTCGACCCGTGCCGGAACTTCGTCTGCGGGTGGTTGCAGGAGGAAAGCCCCTTTCCGGAGGAATTCAAGCCGGACCGGCTCGGCGTGTTGATCATTCCAGTACGTTGGAGAACGAAAACCGCTTATATCCTGCGCTCGGCCGGTCGCGACCCGGACGAGCCGCTGCTCGCGTGGATGCGCGAATTCAGCCTGAAGAGCGATCGCCCGTTCTTCTACGAGAGCTCGGGCGAGCGCTTCGGCTTCGGGCCGAGGGAATTCCAGATCGAGATGCTCGCCAGGCTCGAGCGCGGCGAGCGACTGTGGTAGAGGGTATCGCTTGACAAATAACAGGGCGCTTTCATAATCGCCGGACAGGCCAGAGGGGGAAGGCGCGCACGAGGGCAAAGCCTCGGAACGCTGCACCGATTTTTCCGCAAACCGAGGAGGAGACCATGCTAGGCAATGGTGTTGTGGGCATTTCAAGGCGCGTGCTGGGTGCCCTGGTCATCGGGTTCGCGCTGAGCGGCACGGCGCTCGCGCAGCAGCCGCTCAAGATCGGATTCGGCATGAGCCTCACCGGGCCGCTCGCGGGCAACGGCAAGGCGGCGCTGATCTCGATGCAGATCTGGGCCGAGGACGTGAACGCCAAGGGCGGCTTGCTCGGCCGCAAGGTCGAGCTGGTTTATTACGACGACCAGACCAACCCTGCGACCGTGCCGAGCCTTTACAGCAAGCTGCTCGACGTCGACAAAGTGGACCTGGTGGTATCCGGATACGGAACGGCCGTCATCGCGCCCGCGATGCCGCTCATGATGCAGCGGAACATGGCCTTCATGGGCCTGTTCGGCCTCAACGTCAACTCGAAGTTCAAGTACGACCGCTACTTCCAGATCATGCCGGCGGGACCCGATCCCGCGGTGGACTGGACGCGCGGCTACTTCGAGGCGGCGATGGCCCTGAATCCGAAGCCGGGCACTGTCGCCCTGGTGGGCGCGGACGCAGAATACCCGCACCTGGCGCTCGAGGGCGCGCGCGTGCACGTCAAGCGGCTCGGCCTGAAAGTCGTCTACGACAAGACTTATCCTCCCAACACGGTTGACTATTCGCCGATCGTGCGCGCGATCCAGGCGACCAACCCGGATCTCGTTTACCTGGCGTCGTATCCGCCGGACTCCGCGGGCATGGTGCGCGCCGCGAACGAAGTCGGCCTGAAGACAAGAATGTTCGGTGGCGGCTTGGTGGGCCCGCAGTTCGCGGCGCTGAAGACGCAGCTCGGACCGCTGCTGAACGGCGTGATCAATTACGAGGCCTACGCCCCGGACATAAACAGGAAGTTCCCGTTCCTCGACCAGTTCCTCGCCAAGTACCAAGGGCGCGCCGTCAAGGAAGGCGTCGATCCACTCGGGTTCTATCTGCCGCCGTATGCCTACGCGATGATGCAGGTGTTGGAGCAGGCGATCAAGGCGACAGGCGGGCTCGATCAGGCGAAGCTCGCCGATTACATGCACGCGTACGAGTTCGACACCTATGTCGGCAAGGTCCGCTTCGCCAGGAACGGGGAGTGGTCTGTGCCGCGCATGCTGACGGTGCAGTACCACGGCATCGGCGGCAACGACCTCGAGCAGTGGACGAAACCGGGTCACGTCACCGTGCTTTACCCGAACGAATACAAGACCGGTGCCGTGAAGGCTCCCTACCACGAAAACAAAAAGTAGGAATTGAGCGGCGCCGGCGGGGAAACCCGCCGGTGTCGCTCTTGCGCCATGGAAATCTCGACGGCGTTGCTGCTCAACGCCATCATTGCCGGGCTGCTGCTCGGCGGGTTCTACGCCGCGATGAGCGTCGGCATCTCGATCTCGTTCGGGATGCTCGACGTGGTCAACATCGCGCACCCGGCCTTCATCATCCTCGGTTCCTACATCGCCTACATCGTCAACGACCGCTTCGGCTTCGATCCGATCGTCGTTTCCGTGGTGGTGTCGCCCCTGTTCTTCCTTCTGGGGATGGTTCTGTACCGGATCTATTACGTCTGTTTCGAGCGCCGCGGACAGGAGTCGCTGCGCGGTCTCGCGTTCTTCTTCGGCATCCTGTTCATCACCGAGGTCGCGCTCGTCCTGATCTTCGGCGTGGATTACCGGATGGTGAGCACCCGCTACGGTGACGTGACCTGGCGAGCGGGTGCGGTCGATTTTCCGATGCGGCTTGCCGTGCCTTTCCTCGTGTCGATGACCATGGTGATCGGCGTGCAGGTCTTTCTCACGCGTACCTTCTTCGGCCGGGCGGTGCTCGCGGTCGCGCAGGACCAGCTCGCGCTGCGCCTGATGGGCGTGGATCCCGTGCGCGTCAAGGAGCTCGCCTTTGCCCTCTCGATCGCGACCGCCGGCGTCGCCGGCGCCTTTCTCATCGTGATCCAGCCCGTGCAGCCGGCGATCGGGCGCGAATTCATCGGCCTGGTGTTCGCCGTGTGCGTGCTGGGGGGCATGGGCTCGATTCTCGGGACGCTGCTCGGCGCGTTCGTGCTCGGGCTCGCCGAGTCCTTCACCTCCACGTTTTTCGGGCCTTCGTGGGCGCCGGCCGTCTCCTTCGGCCTGCTGCTCGCGACGCTCGCGTTCCGCCCGTCGGGACTCTTGGGAAGATGAGGGGCCGATGAGCAACAAGGTCTTCGCCTTCGTCGCGCTCGCCGTGGCGCTTGCGCTCGCTGCGGTCACGCAGCTCATCCCGAACGAATATTTCTTCACGGCCGCGTACACGGTGCTGCTCTTCGTGATCCTCGCCACGGCCTGGAATATCCTCGGCGGCTACACCGGCTACGTGAATTTCGGCTCGGCGGCGTTCTTCGCGATCGGCGCCTACACCACGGTCTTTTTCTACAACGCATTCAAAGCGCCGCTCGCGGTGGGGATCGTCGCCGGAACCCTGGTGGCCGGCCTCGCGGGGCTGGGCCTGGGCTATCTCACGCTGCGCCTGCGCGGGGTGTTCTTCGCCATCGCGTCGCTTGCGCTCGCAGTCGTGCTGTACGTCTTCGTCGTGAACTGGGACTACGTCGGCGGCGCGCGCGGCGCCTACGTCCTGCAACCCCGCGAGATCCCCTTCGGCATGCCGCGCTATATCCACCTGATCTACTCGGTACAGCTCCTCATGGCGGCGTTCGCGCTCGTCGTCGCCCGTGCGATCGAGAAATCGACCATGGGCCGCGGCCTGGCCGCGATCCGCGACGACGAGCTCGCGGCCGAATGCTCGGGCGTGCCGACGCTCAGGCTCAAGATTTTCTCGACCATGGTGAGCTGCGCGCTGATGGGCATGGCGGGCACCACCTTTCCCTATTACCTCTCGTACATCGAACCGAGCTCGGCGTTCAGCCTCTCCTACGCCGTGAACAGCATCGCCATGCCGCTCATCGGCGGCATGATGAGCTGGATGGGGCCGCTCATCGGCGCGGTCCTTCTCGGAACCGTGCAGCAGGTGGTCCAGGTGACGGTGTCGTCTGCCTGGAACCTGCTCATCGTGGGCGTGCTGCTGGTGCTCTTCGTCACGCTCGCCCCGAACGGCATCATGGGCTGGGTGGACGCCTGGCGGCGGCGCAAGGGACGATGATGATCGAAGCGCTCCTCGAAGTTAAAGGTGTCACCAAGCGCTTCGGCGGCTTCACCGCGCTCGACGGCGTCGATTTCCTCGTGCGCCCGGGCGAGCGCGTCGGCCTCATCGGCCCGAACGGCTCGGGCAAGAGCACGCTCGTCAACTGCATCGCCGGGACGCTGAGGAACGAGGAAGGGAGCATCCGCTTCGAGGGCGAGGACATCTGCGGGCACGCCGCGCACAGGCGCATCCGCATGGGCCTCGCGCGCAGCTTCCAGATCCCCAAGCCCTTCGCCAGCATGACGGTGCTCGACAATCTGTGCGTGCCGCTCCTCTACGCCGCGCGCAAGCACGAGAAGCTCGCCCCGGGCCGGATCGTCGAGGAGGCGGTGCGCATCCTCGAGCTGGTGGGTCTCGCCGGACGCGCGCACGCGATGTCGGGCGGTCTCACCCAGGTGGACATGAGAAAGCTCGAGCTCGCGCGCGCCATGGCGGCGAAGCCGAAGCTCCTCATTTCAGACGAGGCCATGGCCGGGCTGTCCGCCTCCGAGGTGGACGACATCCTCGCGCTCCTCTTCGGCCTGAAGGAGCAGGGCGTCGCGGTCATCATGATCGAGCACGTGATGCGCGCGGTGATGAAATTCTCCGAGCGCATCGCGGTGCTCGTGGCCGGGCGCAAGATCGCCGACGGCGACCCTCAAGCCGTGGTCGGCAACGCCGAAGTCGTGAAGGCCTACCTTGGGGAATAGCCTGCGCGTCGAAGGCCTTTGCGCGGGCTACGGCGCGGTGCAGGTGCTCGACCGCATTTCGCTCGTGGTGAAGGACGGCGAAACGGTGACGCTGCTCGGCACCAACGGCAACGGCAAGAGCACGCTCATGAAGTGCATCATGGGCATCGTTCCGCCGAGCGCCGGACGCATCAGCGCGACCGTCGACGGCGTCGAGCACGACCTCGCGGGCCGCGCTCCCGAGCAGATCGTGGACCTCGGCATCGCGCTCGTTCCCGAGGGGCGGCGGCTTTTCCCGCGGCTCACGGTGGAGGAGAATCTCCTGCTCGGCGCCTACCGCCGGAGCGCGCGCGCGGCGATCGCGAGGAACCTCGAGTTCTGCTTCGAGACCTTTCCCGTCCTTGCCGAGCGGCGCAGGCAGCTCGCCGGCAGCATGAGCGGGGGCGAGCAGCAGATGCTGACCCTCGCCCGCGCCCTGATGACCGCGCCGAAGATCCTCCTGATCGACGAGCCTTCGGTCGGCTTGGCGCCGATCCTCGTGATCCATACGATCGACAAGATCCGGGAGCTGAAGGAAGGCTACGGCCTCACCGTGCTGATGGCGGAGCAGAACTTCAACCAGGCGATCCGCATCGCCGACCGCGGCTACGTGATCGTGCACGGCAGGATCGAGTACGAGGGCGCTTCGCGCGAGGATCTCGCCAACAACGAGCTGATCCACAAGCTCTACATGGGGTTATGATTCCGGGCGATGCCCGACATACCGGAACTGGGCTTCCTTTCGCATTCCGCCAGCCTGCCCTGGCTCCTCGGCGCGGCGGTGCTCGCATCGCTGGGCGCGATCCTCGTCCTCGCCGGCTTGACCGCGCTCTTCGGCTTGCACCCCTTGCGCTTCGTGTCGCGGACGCTTCTCGGGCTGCTGCTTATCTCGCTCGGGATCCTAGAAGGTACGATCACGGTCGGTATACAGGGCTATCGCTCGCTCGCGCGCGAGGAGCTCGCCGCGCGCATCGCGGTGCGTCCCTACGGCCCGCAGCAATTCGCGGCGACGCTGCGCTTTCCCGACGGCCGCATGGCGACCTACCCGATCTCCGGGGATGAGATCTACGTGGACGCGCGCATCCTCAAGTGGCACGCGCTCGCGAATCTGCTCGGCCTTTCCACCGCCTACGAGCTCGACCGCGTCGGGGGCCGGTTTCGGGCGATCGAGCAGGAGCGCGCAGCCCCGCGCACGCTGCACCCGCTCGGCCAGCAAAAGCCCCTGGATCTGTTCGATTTGCGCAAGCGCTACGCTTTCCTCGCGCCCTTCCTCGACGCCGAATACGGCTCGGCCGCATTCGTCCCGGTGAACGAGCCCGCGGAGCTCGAGCTGCGGGTCTCGACGACCGGCCTCCTTATCCGCCCGGCGGCCGCTTCGAAGACCGTCGAGAAATGGCTTAACTAGGGAAGGTCTAAAACCTGATTGGCATCAATCAGAGCCAACACGCGCTAGTCGTCGACCTCGAAGCGCTTCCACTCTCCCTTCGGGCGGCTCTTGCCGTCCCAGCCGATGCGGTCCATGTCGCTGAAGAACTGCAGGCGGTTGCCCTCCGGGTCGTCGAAGTCGAAGGTGTAGTCGTTGCCCGGCCCTTCGTGCTTGATCTTGCCGCGGACGTTCACGCCCTGCGAAAGGAGGTATTTCCGGTTGCGCTTCAGCGCATCGAGGCTCGCGACCTCCATCGCGATCTGCTGGAGGATCGTGGCGCCGGCGCCCTTCTTCTGGTCGTCCTCGGGGATCTTTGCGAGCACGAAGCTGTGGTGGTCGCCGCCGAAACGCAGGAACGTCATGCCTTTCTCGTTGACGTCGGAGACCTTGAAGCCGAGCACGCGCGTGTAGAAATCGACCATTTTCGCGAGGTCGCGGCAGTAAAGGCCAACGTGGCCGATTTTGCGGATGCGGATGGGGTTGTCGGGGTCGGTCATTCGAGTTGCTCCCGGTGAAGGAACGCGTGTTCCGCTTGGAAGAACGAGGGTTCTGGCCGGTTTGACAGCGTCGATAATGTACACCGTAATATCGGCAATTTGTCGAGCGCCGCGATTGCACTTCGTCCTTTCATGAAACGTTTGCTTTGCCTCACGGTCGCGCTCGCCTGCCTCGCGGTGGCCGCTTTCGCACAGACCCCTTCCAGCCGCGACATCTACACGTACCAAGGCGCCGATCGCGAGGCGCGGCTCGTCGCGGGCGCGAAGAAGGAACGGCAGGTGGTGCTCTACAGCACCATGACGGTCGCCGATGGCAAGGCGCTCGCCACCGCGTTCGAGCAAAAGTACGGAGTCCGGGTCAACCATTGGCGCGGCTCGGCCGAGAAGATCGTGAGCCGCGCCCTGGCCGAAGCCCGCGCCCGGCGCCACGAGGCCGACGTGTTCGAGACCAGCTCGCACCGGATCGAGGCGCTCTACCGCGAGCGCCTGCTCGAGGATTTCCACACGCCGGTGCTGCGCGACATCGTGCCGGAGGCCTTTCCCCGCGGCCACAGGCAGTACGTCGCCGACCGCTTCGCGTTCTTCGTGATGGGTTACAACACCAACCTCGTCGAGCGCGAGGAGCTGCCTGCGACCTACGAGGACCTGCTGCACCCGCGATGGACCGGAAGGATCACGATCGAGGGAACCGACGTGCTCTGGTTCGCAGCGGTGGCCAAGGCGATGGGCGAGGAGAAGGGCATCGCCTATTTCAGGAAGCTCGCGGCGATGAAGCCGGAGATCCGCCACGGCCACATCCACACGGCGCAGCTCGTCGCCTCGGGCGAAGTCCCGTTCTTCCTCACGGCGTACAACAACAACATCGAGACCTTGAAGTCGAAGGGCGCCCCGGTCGAGTGGAAGCCGCTGCAGCCGGCGTTCGGACAGGCCGCGGCGGTCGGCTTGTCGCGCTACGCGCCGCACCCGCACGCGGCGCTGCTTTTCACCGAGTTCGTGCTCTCGAAAGAGGGCCAGGAGATCCTGAAGAGCGGAAATCGCGTCCCGACGAGCAGAGTGGTAGACAGCCCGCTCAACAAGTTCAAGTACGAGATCGTCGATCCGGAGCTCGCGCTCGACGAGGGCGACAAGTGGGACAAGCTCTTCTCGAACCTCTTTCTCGGCGGCCGGGCCGTGAAGGAGGGCGAGTGATGGACGCGCGCATCCAGCCTCCCGCCTTGGACGAGGGCATGCCCCAAGCGGTGGCCGGCCTGAAGCGCGAGCTGGCGCGGCGCGGCATCGACCTCGCGTATCGCGCAGACGGCGCGTCCGCCCTCGCCTTTCTGCTCTCGCGCATCCCGGCGGGCGCCACCGTGATGAACGGCGGCTCGACGACGCTCGAGAGAATCGGCTTTCTCGACGCGCTTAAGGACGGGCCTTACGACTGGCTGCGCCCCGGGATCGCAGCGATCGCCGATCCCGACGAGCGCATTCGCGTGCGCCGCCGCGCCACGATCGCCGACTATTTCGTCGGCGGCATCAACGCCATCACCGAGGCGGGCGAGATCGTCAACGCCGACGGCAGCGGCAACCGCATCGCCGCTTACGCCTTCGGCGCGGGCAGGCTCCTCCTCGTCGCCGGCGTCAACAAGATCGTTCCCGACATCGGAGCCGCGTTCGAGCGGCTGAGGAACGTCGCCGCGGTCGAGGAATGCCGCAGCCTCGGCGCGAGCACGCCCTGCGCCCTCACCGGGCGCTGCGACAACGCGGCCTGCCGGGGCCCGGACCGCCAGTGCGGCAAGGTCCTCGTCATCGAGAACGAGAGGATCGCCGGGCGGATCTGCGTGGTGATGATCGGCGCGGCGTTGGGCTACTAGGAAGACCGCGGTTCAGTCGAACTTGATGTTGAACTCGCGTACGAACTTGTCCCAGTGCGCGACTTCCCTGCGCACGAACCGATCCAGTTCCTGCGGCGTCGAGCCGACGATCTCGAATCCGACAGCTCCGAGTTTCTGCCGTACGTCGGCCTCGGCCAGGGCGGCGACGAACTCGCCGTGGAGGCGCGCGATCGCCGGAGCGGGGGTCGCCCCCGGCGCGAACACTCCGATCCAGTTGTAGGCCTCGAATCCGGCAAACCCCGACTCGGCCACGGTCGGCGCGTCGGGCAATTGCGGTGCGCGGTTCGCAGAAGTGACAGCCAGCGCCTTCAGCTTGCCCGACTGAAAATGCGCACCCAAGAGATTGAGCGGCAGCGCGCCGTATTGCGCCTGGTTCGCGAGCATCGCCTGGACCGCGGGCGCGCCGCCTTTGAACGGGATGTGCGCGGCGTTGAGCCCCGAGCGCCG
>VBDE01000025.1 GCA_005883665.1 Betaproteobacteria bacterium | reverse complement strand
CGGCGCGAGCTACGCGGCCGAGCACCAAGTCAGGCGGGGCGATGCCTTGCGCCGCTACGTAGTCGACTTGCTCCTGCAGTTGCTGGCGCGCGGCCTCGGACCACTCAAGCGGCCTTGTGGAAGCGCGCGCCATGCTTTTCCGTCGCGCCGCGCGCGCGCTTCAGGACCTCGTCCGTGGAGTACCGCCGTTCCCCGCGGGTGAGCGATGCGATTCCGTCGTTCACCGACTTCACCACGTAGTTGCAGTAGTCGAAGCCGTCCCGCAGGACGAAGCGCAGCATAGCTTGGGGCGTGCGCTTTGCGTCGCGGGCGAGCCTTTTGAGGCGGCGCTGTTCAGCCGTAGTGAGCGCGAGCGATTGCATGCCTAATGCTCCGATAGGAATGAATAACGCAAGAATTGTAGCATCGCCCACCACGCTGCTAAAATGCCCCGAGTTTCACCCTTCCGCGCTTCGCCTTTAAGCGGAGATTCCGATGCGAAATTCGCTGGTCCTTGCGTTTCCGCTGGTTCTGGGTTGTACCGGCGCGCTTGCCGGCGGCTCGAACTACGGCGTTGTCCCGGGGGCGAAGCAGCTCACCGGAAAAGTTTCCGAGTGGCCGGTGCCGACCCCGAAATTCGCCCGCGACCCCGCCCCGGGGCCCGACGGCAATATCTACATCACGGTGATGCAGGGCGACCGCATCGCGCGTTTCGACACGAAGTCGCAGAAATTCAGCGAATGGGATCTTCCCAGCGGCGCGCATCCGCACGGACTGCTGGTCGACAAGGAGGGCAAGGTCTGGTACACGGGCAACGGCAACGGCACCATCGGCGAGCTCGATCCTGCAACCGGCAAGGTCCGGGAGCACAAGGCGCCCTCGGGCGGCAGCCCGCACACGCTGGTGATCGACGACGCAGGCGCGATCTGGTTTACCAGCCAGTCCGGTTACGTCGGCAGGCTCGATCGCTCGAGTGGAAAAATCGCGGAGTACCGAATGTCGGGAGGGCCGTACGGCCTTGCGCTCGACAAGCGCGGCAGCGTCTGGGTGTGCCGCATGAGCGCCGACAAGATGGGGATCATCGATTCGAAGACCGGAAAGATCTCGGAGCTCTACATGGGGCCGGGATCCAGGCCGCGGCGCGTCGCCACCGCCCCCGACGGCACGCTCTGGATCACCTTGTACGGCAACGGCAGGCTCGCGCACGTCGATCCGGCCGCGGGCAAGATCATCAAGGAGTACGAAATGCCGGCCGGCGCGAACGGCGGACCGTACGCGGTCACGGTCGACGGCACGGGGCGAGTGTTCGCGAACGAAATCCAGACCGACACCGTGGCGATGCTCGATCCGAAGACCGAGCAGTTCCGGGTGTTCGGGCTGCCGTCGAGAAACGTCGGCATCCGCAAGGCGATCGTCGATGCGCAAGGGCGCTACTGGTACATGGGCTCGCACAATGGGCGGCTCGGCGTGATCGAATGAATCACAGAGGAGCATCAAGCATGCGAAAACTGCACAGACTGCTGGCGCTTGCCGCGCTCGCCGTGGCGACGGGTGCGCTGGCGCAAACCTATCCGACCAAGCCGATCTTCCTGTACATACCGTTCGCGGCGGGCGGGCCGACCGACACGCTCGGGCGCAATCTCGCGCAGGTGATGGGGAAATCGCTCAAGCAACAGCTGATCGTCGAGAACGTCGTCGGGGCGGGCGGGACCATCGCGGTCGCGCGCGCAGCGAAGGCCGCGCCGGACGGCTACACGGTGCTGCTGCACCACATCGGGATGTCGACCGCGCCCGCGCTGTACCGGACGCTCACTTTCGATCCGCTCAAGGATTTCGAGTACATCGGCGAGGTGGCCGACGTGCCGATGACGATGGTCGCGCGCGGCAACTTCCCGGCCGCGAACTTCAAGGAATTCCTCGCCTACGTCAAGGCGAACAAGGACAAGGTCACCTACGCGAACGCGGGCCTCGGGGCGGCCTCGCACCTGTGCGGCCTGTTGTTCATGACGGCGATCCAGACCGACTTCACCACCGTCCCCTACAAGGGCACGGCGCCGGCGATGAACGACCTCCTGGGCGGGCAGGTCGATTTCATGTGCGACCAGACCACCAACACCACCGGCCAGATCCAGGGCGGCAAGGTGAAGGTGTACGGGGTCACGAGCAGGAAACGCGTGCCCTCGCTGCCGAACATTCCGACTCTCGATGAGCAAGGGCTGAAGGGCTTCGAGGTCGTGGTGTGGCACGGACTGTACGTGCCGAAGGGCACGCCGAAACCAGTGGTGGACCGCCTGAACGCTGCGCTGCTGGACGCGATCAAGGACGCGGACTTCAAGGCCAACCTCGCCAGGCTCGGCGCCGAACCGGTGAGCGCGGATCGCGCCAGACCGGAAGCCTTGCGCAAGCTCCTCCAATCCGAAATCGCAAAGTGGGGGCCGATCATCAAGAAAGCGGGGCAGTACGCGGACTGAGGTTCCGGCTGCTGAAAAAAGCCAGTCCGTAAAATCGAACGGAGGGCGGGAAGCATCCCGCCCTCCGTCACGTCCCCCCTGACCGCCGCCCAGCAAAGCTCTCGGTAGTAGTCGTGGCGCGCGCGGACTTGTGCGCGCGCACCGCTCTCCGTGTTGTTATCAATCGCGGTCGTGATGGCCGCGATCGCCGTGTTCGATTCGGCCGCGGATTTCCCCGGGCGGGAAGAGCGTGGAATGCACGTTGGCGTAGGTCGCGCCGGCGCGGATCGCGCGAACGACTTCGTCGAACTCCCCGGTTTCGATTCCCTGGCCGACGGCGGTGAGCACCTGGGCGGGGGTGATCGTCCCGGTCACGGTGCTCGCCCGGGGACCGCCGCACTGCGGCGTGACGGCGGCGACAGCTGCAGGGGCCGGCGTGCCCGCAGTCTGGCAGAGCCAGACCACGATGCCGCCGACCGTGTGCCGCTGGCCGAAGTGGATATGGGACTGGGTGACGTCAGCCTCCAGGCCCTCGAAGCTCAGCTCGTAGTGGATCATTTCCGCTCTGTCGTCGATCACGGCCCGGAAACTCCCGCGGGCCTGGGTCGAAATGGCACCGCGGAGCGCGGGCGTCGGCGCGGCGATGAAGTGAACCTCGTTGTAACCGGAGAGCCGTGCGGCGAACCTGTTGCCTTCGTTTCGGTCATCGTCCGCTGTCGCCGCGGCGGAGAAGCCGACCGCGAGCGCGGCGAGCGTCGTCGCAACCGACCTTGGTGTGAGCGTTCTCATTTGTACTCCTCCATGTAAGGGTGGGCGGTACGGGAAGCCCACTCGATGTGTCCGCCGTGCGGACAAAACCCTGCTCGCGATGAACACGCGCGGGCGATGCGTTATTCCATTCGCTTGTCCCGCGACCGTTCGCTTCACGCGATTCGTGGGGTACGCTAGAGCCGAGCGGATTACATATGCGCTGGATCGCTACATTCTGTCGAGGATCGTGGAAATAGAAGGGCGCCCGAAGGCGCCCTCATTTGTTCCGGCAGGTCGTCTTCAGGCCACGCCGTTCTTCTTGAACCAGACGAGCATGCGCTTCCAGCCGTCTTCGGCCGCTTCCTTGCGGTAGCTCGGGCGGTAATCGGCGTGGAAGGCGTGCGGCATGCCTTCGTAGACGTGGATCATCGACTCCTTGTCCTTGCCGAAGGCGAAGAGCGCCGCGCGCAAGCGCTCGACCGCATCGAGGGGAATGCCCTGGTCGGCGCCGCCGTAGAGGCCGAGCACCGGGGCGTTCAATTTGTCCGCGACATCGATCGGCGTGAGCGGTTGCGCGGGCGGGTTCGGATTGAGACCGCCGTACCAGGACACTCCGGCCTTGATCTTATTGTTGTGCGCGGTGTACATCCACACGGTGCGCCCGCCGCGGCACATGCCCGTGATGCCGAGCTTCTTGGTGTTGGCCTTGGGCTGACTCTCGACGAAGGCCACCAGCGCATCCAGGTCCGACAACATCTGCTCGTCGGCAAGGGTGTTCGCCTTGCCTATCACTTCCTTGATATCGGCGATCCTGGAGAGGTCGCCGATGCGGAAGAACGGATCGAGGGTGATGGCGTAATAGCCGGCCTTGGCGAGGCGCCGGCAGATATCCCTCTGGTATTCGTGCATGCCGAAAACTTCCGGGATCACGATGACGGTCGCGTACTTGCCCGCCTTCTTCGGCGCCGCAAAGTAGACCGGCAGGCCGCCGCCGGAAACCGGGACCTGGGCGGCGCCCACGTCCAGACCGTCGGCTGGCGTGATGATCGCGGTTTGCGCAGCGACCGGTCCGGCCGCGAGAGCGAACCCCGAAGCGAGGCTCGAGGCGATGAAGCCGCGCCGAGTGAACGGTATTTTCGGCAAGAGACTTTCGAGGTGGGGGTCGTCGAACTGGGCTCGGTCGTTCATTCATCCTCCTTTTTGAGTGTGTAGGGAAAGCGTGGCTGTAAACAGATATGCTCGGTTGTTCATTCCTTCGCGGCTGGTCTCCCGCGGGATTCAGCGCCGGCGCGAAAACACGCGCATCAGCCAGAGCGCGAAGGCCGCGAGGATTCCGGCTGAAATGATCATTCCGTAACGCCTCATCTTCGTCTTTCTGCGTGCGGTTTCAGCTCGTTCCTCGGCCATGAGCTGCGCCAGGCGCTCGGCGGGGCTCGCCTTCGGCCTCTCCTCGGCGGCGGCCGGCGCTGGAGTTGCGGCGCGCTCGGCGCCGCCAGGCGGCGGATTTGCGCTCTTGAGCGTCTCGGCCTCGCGCCGTGCCCGGGCGATGAGCGCGGCTTCCCGGGCCGAAAGTTTTTCCTTTTCCATGGGCTACATGAGAATGATGTCGAACTGCTCCTGGCCGTAGCTCGTCTCGACCTGCATCGACACGGGCTTGCCTATGAAGTCGCCGAGCATCGCCAGGGATTGCGATTCCTCCTCCAGGAACAGGTCGATCACCGATTGCGAGGCGAGGATGCGGAACTCGCGCGCGTTGAACTGGCGCGCCTCGCGCAGGATTTCGCGCAGGACCTCGTAGCACACGGTCTGCGCGGTCTTGACCACGCCGCGCCCGCCGCAGCTCGCGCAGGGCTCGCACAGCACGTGCTCGAGCGATTCCCGGGTGCGCTTGCGCGTCATCTCGACCAGCCCCAGTCCCGTGAATCCGTTCACGTTGATCCGGGTGCGGTCGAGCGTGAGCGCCTTGTTCAATTCGGCGAGGACTGCGGAACGGTGTTCTGCGCCTTCCATGTCGATGAAGTCGATGATGATGATGCCGCCGAGGTTCCTCAGGCGCAGCTGGCGCGCGATCACCTGCGCGGCCTCGAGATTGGTCTTGAAGATCGTGTCGTCGAAACTGCGGGTGCCCACGTAGCCGCCGGTGTTGACGTCGATCGTGGTCATCGCCTCGGTCTGCTCGAGGATGAGGTAACCCCCGCTTTTCAATTCCACCCTGCGCGAAAGCGCCCGCTCGATCTCGTCCTCGACGTTGTGAAGATCGAAAAGCGGCCGCTCGCCGGTGTAGTGCTCGAGCTTCTCGAGCACCTTGGGCGTGTACTCGGCGGCGAATTCCTGGAGCTTCTGGAAGTTCTCGCGCGAGTCGATGATGATCCGGCCTGTGCTTTCGCCCGCGATATCGCGCAGCACCCTCTGCGCGAGCGACAGATCCTGGTAGAGCAGCGTCGGCGCGGGCGCGGTAGCCGCGCGGCCGCGGATGCCGTGCCAGATTTTTTTCAGGTACTCGATGTCCCCGCGCAGATCGGCGTCGGTGGCGGTCTCCGCGACGGTGCGGATGATGAATCCCCCGGTCTCGTCGGCGGCCAGCAGCTGTGCGAGCTTCTCGCGCAGCATCTGCCGCTCGGTTTCGTCCTCGATCCGCTGCGAGATGCCGATGTGGGGGTCCTGAGGGAGATAGACCACCAGCCGCCCGGCGATCGAAATCTGGGTCGAAAGACGCGCGCCCTTGGTGCCGATGGGGTCCTTGATCACCTGCACGAGCCGTGACTGGCCTTCCGAAAGAATGCGCTCGATCGGCTTTGCCGGCGCGGCACCGAGGTGGGCATGCTGGCGCTCCTCCCAGATGTCGGCGACGTGCAGGAACGCCGCGCGCTCCAAGCCGATCTCGATGAACGCCGATTGCATGCCGGGCAGCACGCGCGCGACTTTCCCGACATAGATGTTGCCCACGAGGCCCCGGTTCGCCGCGCGCTCGATGTGCAGCTCCTGCGGCACGCCCGCCTGCATCACGCCGACGCGGGTCTCCTGAGGCGTGCAGTTGATCAGGATATCCTCGGTCATGAGCCGAATTTCCTGATCAATTGCGCGGTTTCGTACAGCGGCAGCCCCATGATCCCGGAATAGCTGCCGTGCAGCTCGGTGACGAAGGCCGCGGCGCGGCCTTGGATCGCGTACGCGCCCGCCTTGTCGGTCGGCTCGCCGCTCTCGACGTAGGCTTCGAGCTCGGGCTCCGCGAGGTCGCAGAAGCGAACCCGGCTCTCGCTCACGGCGATCTCAATGCGCGCCTCGAACTTGAGTGCGACCGCGGTGACCACGCGGTGCTCGCGTCCGGAGAGGAGCCGCAGCATGCGCGCCGCGTCGGCAGGATCGGCGGGCTTGCCGAGAATTTTCTCGTCGACGCAGACGACGGTGTCCGCGGCGAGCACCGGGAACCTGCGCAGCCGGCGCTGCACGACCCGGTCCCAGCCCACGTCCGCCTTGGCGCGGCACACGCGGCGGACGTAATCGTCGGGAAGCTCTCCCGGCAGCTTCGACTCGTCGACGTCGGGGCCGCCGCGCGCCGGGTGCTCGCGCAGCACCAGCACTTCGAACGAAACGCCGATCTGCTTCAGCAGCTCGCGCCGGCGCGGGCTGCGCGAAGCCAGATAGATCAAGGTTCTCGCCGGATTTTTGATCATTCGCGGTGGTAGGGATGGTTGTGAAGAATGGAACTCGCGCGATAGAGCTGCTCGGCGAGCAGCACCCGCGCCAGACCGTGCGGCAGCGTCATCGCCGACAAACGCAGAACGAGTTCCGCGCCGCTCTTCGTCGCGGGCGCGAGACCGTCTGCGCCGCCGATGAGAAAGGCGGTATCGCGTCCGTCCCGGCGTTGCGCGGTCAGCCAGCGCGCGAACCCTGCGGTGCCGAGCTCGCGCCCGCGCTCATCCAGCGCCACGCGCGAGGCTCCGCGCGGCACGGCTCGTGAGAGGCGCCCGCCTTCCGCCTCGAGCAGTTGCGCGGTCGTCTTGCCGCCCGAGCGGGGCTCGGGGCGGACTTCGATCAGCTCGATCCTCAACTCGCGTGGCA
>VBDE01000404.1:1629-5274 GCA_005883665.1 Betaproteobacteria bacterium | reverse complement strand
GAGCAATCCGGCGTTCCTGCTGCGGCCCGACGAGCTGCTCCACAGCCTGGAACCCTTGGCCGTGGTCGCGTTCGAACAGGGGCTGGTTTCCGAGCCGAAGCAGGCGGTGATTCAGCGCGTCTGCGCCGTGCGGGCAGACAGGAGCCCGGCGCCGCTCGCCGCCGTTCCGGCGCCATCCGAGGGCTAGGCGATTGCGCTAGAATGAGGCGTTCAAACGAAAGGCGAAGCCCTATGCTCTCCGGATCCCTGGTTGCGATCGTGACACCCATGCAGGACGACGGGCGCCTCGACTTCGAGCGCTTCAAGTCGCTCATCGATTTCCACATCGAGCAGGGCACCGACGGCATCGTCGTCGTCGGCACCACGGGAGAATCGCCCACCGTCGATTTCGACGAACACAAGGAACTGATCCGGCTGGCCATCGCCCACGCGCGCGGCCGCGTCCCGATCGTGGCGGGCACGGGCGGTAATTCCACGGCCGAGGCCATCGAGCTCACTCAGTCGGCCAAAAACGCCGGCGCCGATGCCTGCCTTTCGGTCGTGCCTTACTACAACAAACCCACGCAGGAGGGCCTCTACCGGCACTTTCGCACCGTCGCGGAAAAGGTGGACATCGCGCAAATCGTGTACAACGTTCCCGGCCGCACCGTCGCCGATCTGGCCGGCGAAACCACGCTGCGCCTTGCGCAGATCCCGAACATCATCGGCATCAAGGACGCTACCGCCAGCATAGAGCGCGGCTCGGATCTTCTGCGCCGCGCGCCCAAGGGTTTCATGGTCTACAGCGGCGATGACGCGAGCGGGCTCGCGCTCATGCTCCTCGGCGGCAAAGGGATCATTTCGGTGACAGCCAACGTCGCCCCTCGGCTGATGCACGAAATGTGCTCGGCGGCGCTCGCCGGTGACCTGGAGAAGGCGCGCGAATTGAATTTCAAGCTGCTGGGACTCCACACAAAGCTCTTCGTCGAGGCCAATCCGATCCCGGTGAAATGGGCGGTGGCGCAGATGGGACTGATCGGCATGGGTATCCGCCTGCCGCTCACGCCGCTCTCGCAGCAATTCCACGAAGTCGTCAGGGAAGCCATGCGGCAAGCCGACGTCACGCCCGCGAGCGGCCTGCGCGTCGTCGAGGGAAAGGCGGGATGACGCGGTACGGCCGCGCCGCCGTCGCGGCAGTGCTGGGGCTCACGCTTGCCGGCTGCGGCACGCTGTTCGATTCCGCGAAGGTCGATTACAAGTCCGAGAAGAAGCTCCCGCCCCTCGAGGTTCCGCCCGACTTGACCACGCCGGCGCGTGACGAGCGCTATCAGATCCCGGAAGGGAGCCCGACCGGGACGACGACTCTTTCGGCCTACAACGCCGAGCGCAGCGGCGCACCGCGGCCCGGATCGACCGCGATCCTGCCTGAAATCGACAAAATGCGGATCGATCGATCCGGCAGCGAGCGCTGGCTGGTCGTGTCGGAGCCGCCCGAGAAAGTCTGGCCCATCGTCAAGGATTTCTGGCAGGGGCTGGGCTTCGTGATCAAGACCGAGGTTCCCGAAGCCGGGGTCATGGAGACCGACTGGGCCGAAAACCGTGCAAAGATCAAGCAGGATCCGATTCGAAACCTGATCGGCGGCATTCTCGACGGAGCCTACTCCACCGGCGAGCGCGACAAGTTCCGCACGCGCCTGGAGCGCGGTGCACAGCCCAACACCACGGAGATCTACATCACCCACCGGGGCGTGGCCGAGGTCTATGTCAACCAGTACCGCGACAGCACGGTGTGGCAGCCCCGGCCCCCGGACCCGAGCATAGAGGCCGAGTTTTTGCGCCGGCTGATGGTCCGCTTCGGAGCTGAGGACGCGCGGGGGTCGGCAGGCTCGAGCTCGCCGAGCCGTACGACCGGGCCTGGAGGCGCGTCGGACTCGTGCTCGATCGTGTAGGCTTCACCGTCGAGGACCGCGACCGCTCGAAGGGTTTCTACTTCGTGCGGTACGTCGATCCGGAGGCCGACGCGCTCGACAAAAAGAACGACAGTTTTCTCGCCAAGCTCATGTTCTGGCGCTCCGCGCCTGATCCCAAGGCCGAGCAGTATCGCGTATTCGTGAAAGATCGCAACGACTCGAGCGAAGTGCAGGTCCTCAACAAGGAAGGCGACCCGGCATCCTCCGATACGGCGCGCAGGATTCTTTCCCTGCTGCAGCAGCAACTGAAGTAGCCTTGCGCGGATCGATCCGGTAGATCCGGCGCCGCTTCCGTGATGCGCTTCGCTTCGCTTGGTAGTGGCAGCCAGGGCAACGCCCTTGTCGTCGAGGTCGCGCGGACGTGCCTCATGCTCGACTGCGGTTTTTCACTGCGCGAAACCGTGTCACGTCTGGCTCGCGTCGGCCTCGAGCCTTCCGATCTCCGTGGAATAATCGTCACGCACGAGCACGCCGACCATGGCGAAGGCGTATTTCCGTTCGCGCGCCGTTTCGGTATCCCGGTGTGGCTGACGCACGGCACGCTCGTCGCCCTGCGCGAAACGCTCGCCGATGCCGATGAGGAGTGCTCGTTCAATCTGATCGATTCACGGTGCAGCTTCCCGGTCGATGACCTGCTGGTGCAGCCGTTTACGGTGCCGCACGATGCGCGCGAGCCGGTCCAGTACGTGCTCTCCGACGGCGCGAGCCGGCTGGGTGTCCTGACCGACACCGGTTGCTCGACGGCGCACATCGAATCGAATCTGTCCGGTTGCGACGCGTTGGTGCTCGAGTGCAACTACGATTCCAATATGCTTGCGAGCGGGCCTTATCCGGCGGGGCTGAAGACGCGCATCGCAAGCCGCCTCGGGCATCTGGACAACCGGACTTCGGGGGAGATACTCGCGGCGCTCGATCGCAGCCGGCTCAAGCACGTGATCGCCGCGCACCTCTCGCAAACGAACAATACCCCGGAACTGGCCCGGGCCGCGCTCGCAGAGGCGCTGCACTGCGAGCCTCGGTGGATATCGGTGGCGACGCAGGACGACGGCTTGCCTTGGCGCGATCTGTAGGTTCTACAGCCCGGTCGTATTCACGGACACCGTCGGAAGCGACGATTCCCAGATTTCGTCGAATCGCTCGCGCATCGGCTGGCACTCCTTCGGGTCATTGATCACGAGCACCCCGCGAGGATGCGTCGTCACCGGCCGGCGCACCAGATGGTCGCCATCGGCGAGCACGAAACAATCTTGCACCTTGGCCGCCTCTCCCTGCGTCTGGAAGATGAGGACCGCAGAGGTATAACTTCCCATCAAGGCGATCAATCGCGGGCAGCGTTTGGTGACATGCTCGACGTCATGAAGCGCGACGTAGATGCGACGCGTGCGGCTTTCTCGAAGGAAGCGCGTGAGCGTCTCGACGCGATTCGTCGAGTTCATTTCCAGCTCCGAGAGATCCGGATCGAAGATGCGCAGTTCCCGGCGCGCGAGGCCGAGAAGCCTGTTGAAGCCTTCCAGATAGTCGCTCCTTGCCTGGAGCAGAATCCGCTCGGGAAGCGCCCCGGCGGTGGGCTCACTCATGGCGCTCCCCGATGCGAAGCCAGCCAAAGAGGTACCAATCGTGCAGCAGCCGAAGGAGCGGCAGCGGGAGGCGCTCGCCCGGCGGCAGGACGCGCTCGTCGGCGAGACGCGCGAGGAAT
>VBDE01000404.1:0-1624 GCA_005883665.1 Betaproteobacteria bacterium | reverse complement strand
TCCCGGAACAGCATCCTGGTGCGCAGGTCCAGGCGCATGCCCCGGGCGCGGCACAGCGCGGCGAACCTCGCGGGCGAGCGCGGACTGCGCGGCCGCGAAAACACGATTTGCGGCTTGGGTGCCGACAGGTACTCGCCCAGAAAACGCGCCACGTCCCGCACGCGCCAGCGAATTCTCCGGGCTAGGATTGCGGCCTGTTGCACCATCCTTTTCGGCACCTCCGCCGGGCGGCGCTGGGGCTTCGCTCCCCGATCCGCGTAGGTACCGTCGAACGCGACGCGGTCCTGGAGGAAAGCGAGAAATTCCCGGGCCACTTCCTGATCTGACGGCGCCCGAAAGCCGATCGAATAGGTGAAGCAGGGCTCCAGCGCAACGCCGTCGTGCGCCCAACCCGGAGGCAGGTAGAGCATGTCTCCCGGTTCGAGCAGCCATTCCTTCTCGGCGCGGAAGTTGCGAAGGACCCTGAGCGGCGCCTTCGGGTCGAGCTCCGGCTCGCGCTGCTTACCGACGCTCCACCGGCGTCGCCCCGGACCTTGGAGAAGAAACACGTCGTAGGAATCGAAGTGCGGCCCGACCCCGCCGCCTGCGGCGGCGTAGCTCACCATGACGTCGTCAAGCCGCGCGTAAGGCAGGAAGCGAAAGCGCCGCAGCAACGCGTCTGCCTCGGGCAGCTCGAGATTCAGCCCTTGCACCAAGAGTGTCCACCCGGACTTCGGCAGGCGCGCGATCTGGGTGCGCGAGAAAGGTCCCTGCTGCATGTGCCAAGCGCCGCGGCGGCGGCATACGAGTCTCGATTCGACGTCGTCCCGTAACGACAGCGCAAACAATTCAGGCGCTTGCACAACGCCCTTAAAGTCGGTAATGGCGTTGCGGACCAGCAGCGGTTTCTTTTGCCAGAATTGTGACAAAAATTTTTCTCCGCTCAGCCCACCCAGCAGTTGCATTCTCATCGCCGCGATTATAGTCTGTTGATGCCTTGAAACTGGCGAGGAAAACTTGGAACGCGCAGACCAAGCGTCGCTCAGGACGACCGAACACCCGCCTGATATGCTGCAAGCGGGTCAGCCGGCACCGCTTTTCTCGCTTCCCGACGCGGACATGGAAACGGTGGACCTCAGCCAGTTCCGGGGCAAGAAACACGTGGTGCTCTATTTCTATCCCAAGGACGGCACTCCCAATTGCACGCTGGAGGCGACCGATTTCTCCGACCACGAAGACGAGTTTTCCCGCCACGACTGCGTGGTGCTCGGGGTGAGTCCGGACGATTGCCTTTGCCACGCCGGTTTCCGGGACCAGCACGGCGTTTCGATCCGGCTGCTCGCGGACACCGAGAGCGAGGTGTGCAGGAAATACGGCGTGGTGCACGAGAAGGAAGCCAACGGATCCAGAAAATCCTGTATCACGCGCTCCACTTTCGTCATCGACAAGCAGGGCACCGTGAGGCACGTGTTCTACGGTGTCAATCCGCGCGGGCACGCCGCTCAAATGCTCGACCTCGTCAGATCCCTGCGTTAACCGAGTCGGGCGTCAAGCCCTATCCGAGCGTGATCATCGTAAAAGACACGATCGTTTCGCTCGACGTCGAGCTGTCCGACATCTGGGGTAAGCTCATCCAGCGTTCCGA
>VBDE01000406.1 GCA_005883665.1 Betaproteobacteria bacterium | reverse complement strand
TGCTCTCTCTTATTTGCTGCTATTTGCTGCAGAAAGGACCACACATGACCCTGAACCGCGTTCTCATCACCGGGGCGGCGGGCCGGATCGGCCGGACGCTGCGCGCGGGCCTCGGCAAACGTTACCGCCTGCTGAGGCTGCTCGACCTCGCGCCCCTCGGCGCGGCCGCCGCGGGCGAAGAGGTGGTGCGCGCCGACATCGGCGATCTCGCCGCGATGGAGGCCGCGCTCCAGGGCATCGATTGCGTGGTGCATCTCGCCGGCGTGCCGGAGGAGGATGTTTGGGAAAAAATCCTGCCCGCCAACATCGTCGGGACCTACAACGTGTTCGAAGCGGCACGCCGGCGCGGCGCGCGCCGCATCGTGTTCGCCAGCACCAACCACGTGGTGGGCTTCCATCCGCGCGACCGGCGGCTCGATGAAATCGTAATGCCGCGGCCGGACACCCGCTACGGCGCCAGCAAGGCGTTCGGCGAGGCGCTCGGCCGGCTCTATGCGGACAAGCACGGCATCAGCGTCGCTTGCCTGCGCATCGGCTCGTTCCAGGTGAAGCCGCAGGACGAGCGGCAGCGAGCTCGTCCGCTGCTGTATCGAGGCGCCGGACTATCATTTCCTGATCGTCTACGGGGTTTCCAACAATCGCGACCGGCGCTGGTTCGACCGGGCGTCGCGACTGCTCGACTACGCCCCGCAGGACGATGCCGAAGCCTTCGCGGCCGAGATTCGCGCCCGCGGCGAGAAACCCGATGCGATCGCCGCGCGTTTCCACGGCGGCCCCTATTGCGCGATGGAATTCTCCGGGGACGTTGCCAAGATTGATTAGTGCGGTCGAGGCGCCCACTATGGTCGGCGGCACCGGATCGCAACGACGATGGGCCACAGGGAGGTTGCAGTGACGACATTGCGCTGGAGAAGTTTCGTGTTCGCCGCGGCGGCCGCCGCCGGTCTCGCGCTCGGCGGCCCGGCGATCGCCCAGGAAAAGCTCACGGTGTGGTGGGCCAAGGGATTCTACAAGTCCGAGGACGACGCGCTGCTTCAGGCGGTGAAGAAATTCGAGCAGAAGACCGGGGTCACGGTCGATTTGTCGCAATATCCGGTGCAGGACATGATCCCCAAGACCGTGTCGGCGCTCGACGCCGGCACGCCGCCCGACGTCGCGTACGGCGACGTGTACGACTTCCAGGTCGCGGGCAAGTGGGCCTTCGAAGGCCGGCTCGAGGACCTGTCGGACATCCTGGTGCCGATGAAGGCGAACTTCCTGCCGATCACGCTCGAAACCACGTACATGCTGAACGACAAGTCGAAGAAGCGCGCCTACTACGCCTTCCCCGTCAAGCGCCAGACGATGCACATCCAGTACTGGAAGGACATGCTGGCGGAAGCGGGCTACAAGGAGTCCGATATCCCCAAGACCTGGAAAGCCTACTGGGACTTCTGGTGCGACAAGGCGCAGGCCGGCTACCGCAAGAAGAGCGGCAAGCGCATCTACTCGATCGGCTCGCCGATGGGCGTCGATTCCTCGGACTCGTTCTACTCGTTCCTCACCTACATGGACGCGTACAACGTCAAGGTGGTGGACGACGACGGCAAGCTGACCGTCGACAAGCCCGAGGTGCGCAAGGGCCTGGTCGCCGCGGTCAGCGACTACGCCTCCACCATCGAGAAGGGCTGCACGCCGCCTTCGGCAGTGAACTGGAAGGACCCGGACAACAACGTCGCTTTCCACAACAAGCAGATCATGATGACGCACAACGCGACCATCTCGATCGCCGCGAAGTGGCTCGACGACTCGAACAACGACAAGCTCACGCCGGAGCAGCGCGCCGAGGCGAAGAAGAACTACAGCGAGCTGATCGCCACCTCCGGCTTCCCGGCCAAGCCCGACGGCAAGCCGATGGTGTACCGCTCGGCGGTCAAGGTCGGCGTGATCTTCGAGAACGCCAAGAACAAGAAGCGCGGCAAGGAGTTCGTCCAGTTCATGATGCAGGACGAGAACCTGATCCCGTACGTCGAGGGCTCGCTCGGCCGCTGGTACCCGGTGACCAAGACGGGCGCTGCGCGCGACTTCTGGACCAACGACCCGCACCGCAAGATCGTGCACAACCAGTTCTCGGCCGGCACGGTGCCGTTCGAGTTCACCAAGAACTACAAGTTCACGATCCTCAACAACGAGAACGTCTGGGCCAAGGCGATCAACCGCATCGCCAACGACAAGTGGTCGGCGGAGAAGGCGGTCGACGAGATGATCGCGAGGATAAGGCAGGTCGCAGGATAGGTTTTACGTGTCTTCGATTGTCCTTCCGGGGGTGCAGCCGGCGAGCCCGGTAAAGCCTCCCCGGAAGGGTCTCACCACGTGGCAGACATGGGGGCTGATCCTCATCGCCCCGTATCTGCTCGTGTTCGCCGTGTTCGTGCTCTACCCGGTCACGTACGGCCTATGGCTCGCGCGCAATCCCGCGACCTACCTGCGCCTGTTCG
>VBDE01000024.1 GCA_005883665.1 Betaproteobacteria bacterium | reverse complement strand
AAACAACCTTCTCCTGCGCCCGGGCGGCGGACGCCGCAAGGGACAGCGCGAGCATGACGAACAGTTTCGCTGCAAATCTCACGGCATGCTCCTTTGACGATGGTCGACGTCGCTCACTTTACGCGAACCCGAGAGGATTAGAAAATCAGCGGATGGCGAAACACCTGGTGATCTCGGGCCGCGTCCAGGGCGTGGGATTCCGCTACTCGATGAGCGAGGAAGCCGAGCGGGTCGGCGTCACCGGCTGGGTGAGAAACCGCCGCGACGGGACGGTCGAGGCGGTGCTCGATGGAGCGCCCGACGCAGTGGAAGAGATTCTCGCTTGGGCACGACGCGGACCGCGCGGTGCGAGCGTGACCGACGTGCAGGTTACTGAAGCTGCGGGAAGCTTCGAACGCTTCGAGATGCGGCCGACCGGATAGCAGCGGGCCGCCGGTCTTCACCTGCCCGGTCGCTCGCACGCCGCCTGGTCTCTCTGGCAGCCCCCTTGGCAGGCCTGCGCGGCAGGGGCTTCGGTCGTCGTGCGCCGGCATTTCTGCATGCAGGCGGTGAAGGCGCCCTTGCAGCCGGGCGCTGCGTCCCCGCCCGAGACCGCCGTGTAGGCGTAATAGCCCGCCGCTATCGCGATCGCGAGGACCACAAGCAGGCCCAGCGAGCTCAAGCCGCGCTGCGAAGCTCGCATCACCCCGCCTTGCGCCGGCCCGTTTTCCCGCTGCGAAGTCCCTCGAGTAACGCGAGCGCGCGCTCCATGGAGAATTCGCGGGTCTTCCGATCGAACGCCTTGGCGTTGTCCGGCATCATGTAGCCGTGCTGCACGCCCGGGAATACGTGGAGCTCCAGGTTCTCCATGCGCGCCGCAGCGCCGCGATAGGCGGCGAGCACCTCGGCGGGAGCCTGGTGGTCCGCGTCGCCCCAGATGATGCAGACAGGGCACACCAGTCCCTCGAGCTCTCCGATGTAGTCGAGCATCTGCGAGCCGTGGCAGGAGATGCCCGCGTCGTAGCCCAGGCGCTTCGACCCGAGGATCGCGTAGGGCCCGCCGTAGCACAGGCCCATCACCGCGGCGCGCCCGTTCCACAGGGGCTCCTTGCGAAGCCCGGCGAGCATATCGGCGAGATCGGCTTCACCCAGCTCGATTTTCGCGAGGCGCGGCTGCGAGCGCTGCTTCGTACGATCGTCGTCGCGCGCGAGCGGCCCCGGGATCGAGCGCCAGAACAGATCGGGCGCCGCCGCGAGAAAGCCCTGCGAGGCGAACTCGTCGGCGATCGCGCGGACGTCAGCGTTCACGCCGTGCACGGCGGAAGCGATCACGATCGCCGGGACCTTTGCGCCGGCGCGGGGCGTGGCCAGGTAGCAATCGAACTCGCCCCCCTCGCTCGAACTGACCCTGACGTTCTTGCCCTGCATATCGCCTCCTCTCCCCTCGCGCCGAAACGGCGCTCACCGTACTCCAGCGCGAGCGGCTTGTCCAACTCGGCATTGTCGGGTTCTCCCGACACGCTCCTCAGGTGCCTCCCGACACAGATGTTCTGTTGCCATCTGCGCTCGCTCGTGCGCTTGACCGTTTTTTTTTCCGGGCGCAGCATCCTGACGCATCCGCCTCGACATTTACCAAGGAGGACTTATGAGGGCTGCAAGACCGACTTTCGGCGCGTTCAACCAGGGAGGAGTTCCCACCATCGCGTGCTTCAACAAGGCGGCGACGCCTCTCGGAGTCGACTTCGACGCCCTGATCGCCGCGATGCAGGCGTTCGTGGACCAGTACGTGATGCCGGTGTGGGGCACGCCGGCGAAGCTGGTCAAGTCCAAGGGATACGTGAAAGGCGCCTGGGCGGTGGTTTTCCTCGACAATGCAGATCAACCGGGCGCGCTCGCGTATCACGATCTCACGCCCGACGGGCTGCCGCAGTCCAAGGTTTTTGTCAAAACGACCCTGGATAACCATGACCTGGTAAGCGTGTCGGCATCGCACGAACTCGTCGAGATGCTGGTCGACCCGGCGATCAACATCATGACGACCGGCCCCGATCCGAAGATCATGTATGCCTACGAAAGCGCCGATCCGGTCGAGCAGCTCAGCTTCAAGGTCAACGGCATTCCGATGACGGACTTTGTATACCCTGCTTACTTCGAAGTCTTTCACAAGGCCGGCTCGGTGCGGTTCGATCAGATGAAGAAGGTCAACAAGCCGTTTCAGATCCTCTCCGGCGGCTACCAGATCGTCTTCAAGAACGGAAAGTGGAGCCAGATCTTCGCCTCGGTTTCAAAGAAAAAGCGCTTTGGCCGCGAAGACCGCCGCGGCCATCGGAGCGAACAGCGCTTGCGTGCGGCAAGGAATAGGTTGCGGCGCGCCGATAAGAAAAAGATCGCCCGGTTGGAGCGCAGGATCTAACGGTGGCGCGGAGCTTCTCCGATGACGCAGCGCCGCAATCCGAATGCTCCCGTCATGATTGCTCTATAGCAGCGAACTGACTACCATCCCACACTTCGTAAGTGCGGCGCGCATTTCACAATCCAACAGCAGGGGGCGCGCCGCTCATTCGTCGTGGATGAATAGGAGGAGTTGATTCATGGGCACCAAATACAAAACCCTGATCATGGGCGCCTCGTACGGTTCGCTTCTCGGGACCAAGCTCGCGCTTGCGGGACACGCAGTGCATCTGATCTGCCTGCCCGCCGAAGCCGAACTGATCAACAAGGAAGGCGCGATCGTGCGCATGCCGGTCAAGGGCCGCGATGGGCTCGTCGAGATCAACTCGAAGAAACTTCCGGGCAGGATGTCCGCGGGCGGCACGGCCGGGGTCATTCCCTCCGACTACGATCTGGTCGCGCTCGCCATGCAGGAGCCGCAGTACCGTTCGCCCGGCGTGCGGGAGCTGCTCATTGCGGTGGCCAAAGCCAAGGCGCCCTGCATGTCGATCATGAACATGCCGCCTCTGCCGTATCTCAGGCGCATTCCGGGCATCGATGCCGATGCCTTGCGGAGCTGTTACACCGACGCAAGTGCATGGGACGCCTTCGATCCGAAGCTCGTCACGCTGTGCAGCCCGGACCCGCAGGCGTTCCGCCCGCTGGAGGAAAAGGTCAACGTGCTGCAGGTGCGCTTGCCGACCAACTTCAAGGCGGCGCGCTTCGATTCGGAGACCCATACCGCCATCCTTCGCCGACTCGAGTCGGACATCGAAGCGGCCCGCTTCGACGGGATCGAGCTGCCCGTCAAGCTCAAGGTGCACGACTCGGTCTTCGTGCCGCTGGCAAAATGGGCCATGCTGCTCGCCGGCAACTACCGCTGCGTTCAGAAAGACGGCATGCGCCCCATCAAGGACGCCGTGCACAGCGACCTCGAAGCCTCGCGCTCTGTATACAACTGGGTAGTAAAGCTGTGCGTGTCCCTGGGCGCGAACGAGAGGGACTTGGTGCCGTTCGAAAAGTACGCCAGCGCAGCGCTCTCGCTCGTGACCCCGTCCTCCGCGGCGCGGGCTCTCGCAAACGGGGCGCCCAACATCGAGCGCACCGACCGCCTCGTGCAGACCATCGCGGCGCAGAAAGGCATGCGCTTGGCTGCGGTCGATCAGACCGTAGCCTTGGTCGACGGCTGGCTGGAGAAAAATCGGAAGAAGGCAGCCTGATTCAGCGCTGCAGGCACGAGGAAGGCTCGGAAATCTCCGGGCCTTTCTCCTAGCGGTGCGAATAGAAGCGGCACTACGTCACGCGAATTGCAAGGTAGTCCCGGAATCCGGTACCATTTGCTACCCCGCGCGGGCTTGCGCGAGGCCATAATGCTGCGAAGGTTCTGCCTAAGATAGCGTGACCAAAGGGGAGGCCACTACATCGAGGGTGCAAGCGATGTTACGACACGCAACCGCGCCGGATTCCACGCAGCGCTCGGATCTCGTCTCTCGCGGACAGCAGGCCGCAGTCGGCCTCCATATCTGCGCCGCGCTTTTCGCAGTCGCACTGGCCTGCCTAGCCGGCGGCTGCTCCAAGTCGGACAACCCGCAAAGCCCGCAGGGGAGCGGGGTCGATCTTTCGAGCGTGCCGCCGTCGGAATATCCCCTGCCGACCGCCACGGACGCGGCGCGCTTCCTCAATCAGGCCTCTTTCGGCGCGACCGAGGCCGAGGTCAACAAACTCCGGACCTACGGCTACAGCGCCTGGCTGGAGGACCAATTCTCCACGCCGGGCCGCTCGCACGAGGCGTACATCAACGCCGTGAGCGCGAGCCTCCCCGCCGGCCAGAGCCTGAACGACAGCCACGTGATGAACACGTTCTGGAGGGAGGCCGCCACAGGGCAGGACCAATTGCGCCGGCGCGTCGCATTCGCGCTGTCGCAGATCTTCGTGGTCTCGCTCCAGGATTCGACCGTCTCCGAGTTCAAGCGCGGGGTCGCTTCCTATCTCGACATCCTCGGCCGGAATGCCTTCGGCAACTACCGCCAGCTGCTCAATGAGGTCACGCTCCATCCGATGATGGGCCTCTACCTGTCGCATCTGCGCAACCGCAAGGAGGACCCGGCGCGCAATCGCGTCCCCGACCAGAACTACGCGCGCGAGGTGATGCAGCTTTTCTCCATCGGTCTCTACGAACTGAACCCAGACGGCACGCCGAAGCTCGTCGGCGGGCAGCCGGTGGAGACCTACGACAGCGGCGACATCGTCGGCCTTTCGCGCGTGTTCACGGGGTTCAGCTGGGCGGGCTCGGACAAGTCCGACACCCGTTTCAACGGCGGCGGCACACAGGATCCGGACCGCGAAGTGCTCTTCATGCAGAGCTATCCGAGCTTCCACTCGATTTCGGAGAAGCGCTTTCTCACGGCGGTGATCCCCGCGGGCGCGACCGCCGATCCCGACGGCGATCTGCGCATCGCGCTCGACACGATCGCGAGTCATCCGAACGTCGGCCCATTCATATCGCGGCAGCTCATTCAGCGCCTGGTGACCAGCAACCCCACTCCGGCTTACGTCGCGCGCGTCGCCCAAGCGTTCGGCGCGGGGCGCTTCACCTCGGGACTTTGGACCACAGGTACCGGCCAGCGGGGCGACTTGCGCGCCACCGTTGCGGCGATCCTGCTGGACCCGGAAGCGCGGACGGCGGCGCGGCTCGCCGACCCGGGCTTCGGCAAGGTTCGCGAGCCCGTTCTCCGGGTGGCGCACTGGATGCGCGCTTTCAACGCGCGCTCCGCCTCGGGGAATTTCCTGCTCGGCGTCACCGACGACGCCACGACGTCGCTCGGCCAGTCGGCGATGCGCTCTCCGACGGTGTTCAATTTCTACCGGCCGGGATACGTGCCGCCGAACACCTCCATCGCCACGGCAGGGCTCGTCGCCCCGGAGCTGCAGATCGTCAACGAGATTTCGGTGGTCGGCTATTCCAACTTCATGCTCTCGGCGGTCCAGAACGGCCTCGGGTCGGGCAGCCCGCGCGACATCCAGCCGGATTACACCGCCGAGCTCGCGCTCGCCGACAACGCCGATCTTCTGATCGACCGCGTCAGCCTGCTCCTCACGGCCGGCTCCATGAGCGCGGCGACGAGGACAATAGTCCGTGACGCGGTCAACTCGATCGCGATGCCCGCCACCAACCAAGCGACCGCGCGCCAGAACCGCGTGCGCCTCGCGGTGTTCTTCACGCTGTCGTCGCCAGACTATCTGGTGCAGAAATAACGGAGCAAGCCATGCGTGCGTCCCGACGCCAATTCCTCAAGACCGCTTCGCTCATGTCCATGGCGGGGGTGGCCGGTCCTTTCGCGCTCAACCTCGCTGCGATCGGCGCTGCCTCGGCGCAGACCGCGCCGGGCTACCGGGCGATCGTTTGCCTATTCCTCTACGGCGGAAACGACCAAACCAATACGCTCATTCCATACGACCAGCCGTCCTACGACCAGTACCTTGCGGCCCGGGACACGATCGCGATCGCGCGGGGCCAGCTCACCGCCACCGCCACTGGCGCGGTCGCGTCCCAGGGAGGCCGCGAGTTCGCCTTCCATCCGGCGCTGACCTCGTTCAAGACCCGCTGGGACGAGGGCAAGCTCGCCGTGGTCGCCAACGTCGGGCCGCTCGTGGTTCCGACGACCAAGACGCAATACAGCAACCGCTCAGTGCCGCTGCCGCCCAAGCTCTTCTCGCACAACGACCAGCAGTCCGTGTGGCAGGCGCAAGCGCCGCTCGGGGAGGGCGCGAAGCTCGGCTGGGGCGGTCGAATCGGCGACCTGCTTGCGAGCCGGAACGCGAACGCCCAGTTCACCTGCATTTCAGCGGGCGGCAACGCCGTGTTCCTTTCAGGTCAGAACGTCATCCAATATCAGGTGGGCTCGAGCGGCCCGGTGGCGATCTCGGGTATTTCCGGCAACCTTTACAACTCCCCGAGTGCAGCGGGTGCCTACCGCAGCCTCATCACCGGGACGAGCGCAAACCTGTTCGAGAACGAGCTCGGCGTGATTACGAATCGATCGATTACGTTGAACCAGCTGCTGAGCGCCAATTTGCCGCCGGCATCGACGTTCCCCCTGCCCACTCCCACGAGCAACCTCGCCTCGCAGCTCAACGTCGTCGCCCGCATCATCTCCGCGCGGGGTGCTCTCGGGACGAACCGGCAGGTATTCTTGGTCAGCCTCGGCGGCTTCGACAATCACGACTTCCTTCTCACCCAGCACATCCAGCAGCTGACGATCGCGAACGCCGCGGTGAACGCGTTCTACGGCTGGCTCGTGCAGATGGGCGTACAGAACGACGTGACGATCTTCACCGCGTCCGATTTCGGGCGCACGCTCACCTCGAACGGCGACGGGTCTGATCACGGCTGGGGCTCGCATCACTTCGTGCTCGGCGGGTCGGTCCTCGGCCACGAAATATACGGGACCTTTCCTGCGACCACCTTCGGCACCAGTGTCGACGTCGGGCAGGGAAACATGGTGCCCGGTATCGCGGTCGACCAGTACGCCGCGACCTTCGCGCGCTGGCTCGGCGTGAGCGACACCGACGTGCCGCTCGTCCTTCCGAACGTGGTGAACTTCGGTACCTCGCGCTATCTCGCGTTCCTCTAGCCGACCCGACTCCACATCAGCGCATCGTCCAAGGTGACGCGCCAGTTGTCGCCGAGCTGCATCTCCACGCTCGCGCCGCCGTTCCTGTAGCACACCGCCACCGGACACCGCCCGTTCCGGTAAGGCCCCAATAAATTCCTGAGGGTCGCCGCAGCCGCGGAGCCGCCGGTGGTCGCCTCGCCGTTCATCGAGAGCCGTACGCCTCGCGCGAACTGACTGCGCGCGCCGGCGACGTCATAGATCCGGTCGGCGGCGATACGCATGAACACGGCTTCGCCCTCCTCGCCCACGGAGCGGCGCACGTTCCTCACCTTGGCTTCGATCACGACGACCGCGTCCTCCTTGACAGTATCGCGGTATTGATCGAACACCTCGTTGTATACAGTGACTTCCTGAGTCGCGGTGCCGTCCGAGAGGGTGAGGACCACCATGCGGCCGCCCTGTGTCCTCTGAACCCTTACCGACTCGACCACCCCGGCGATCAACTGCGTGCGCGTCCCGCCGTCACCCTCCGCCGAGGCCGCGAGGCTGCGCAGGTTCGTCCGGACGAAGCGCCCGATCTCGGCGCGGTACGCGGTAAAAGGGTGCCCCGAGAGATAGAACCCTAGGCTCGCCTTTTCCTCGCGCAGGCGCTGCGCCTCTTCCCATCGCGGCGCAGCGACGAGCGCCGGCTTCTGCTGCGACCCGCCCTCGCCCGGGCCGAAGAGGCTCACCTGTTTCGCGTTGCGCTCGGTCTGCTCGGCCGCCTCCAGCGCGATCCCCACCGAAGCGAGCAGACTGGCGCGCGCGGAATGGTCGCCCGCGTTGACGCCATCGAAGGCGCCGGCGCGCACCAGCGCCTCGACGACGCGGCGGTTGACGGTGCGTTTGTCCACGCGCTCGCAGAAGTCGAAAAGGTCGCGGAACGGACCGTCCATCCTCGCCGCGAGGATTGCGGCGATCGCCGATTCGCCGGTGCCTTTCACCGCGCCCAGGCCGTAGCGGATCGTGCTTGCGTCCACCGGAACGAAGCGGTATTCGCCCGAGTTGATGTCGGGCGCGAGCACCTTCAGTCCGTTGGCGACGGAGTCCTCGTAGAACTGGTGCACCTTGTCGGTGTCGTCCATCACCGCGGAGAGGTTGGCCGCCATGAACGCGGACGGAGCGTGCGCCTTGAGATACGCGGTCTGGTAGGCGATGAGCGCGTACGCGGCCGCGTGTGACTTGTTGAACCCGTAGCCCGCGAACTTCTCCATCAGGTCGAAGAGCAGGATCGCCTTGGCGCGCGGCAGACGGTTCTTTTCGGCGCCTGCGACGAATACGTCGCGCTGCTGCGCCATCTCCTTTGCGTCCTTCTTGCCCATCGCGCGGCGCAGGAGGTCCGCGCTGCCGAGCGAGTAGCCCCCCATTACCTGCGCGATTTGCATCACCTGCTCCTGGTACACCATGATCCCGTACGTGGGTTTCAGGATCGGCTCCAGGCGTGGATCGAGGTATTCGACCCGCTTGCCGTTCTTGCGCTCGACGAACTCGGGGATGAGCTCCATCGGCCCGGGGCGGTAGAGCGCGACGAG
>VBDE01000405.1 GCA_005883665.1 Betaproteobacteria bacterium | reverse complement strand
GTAGTGCGAGAGATCCGAGCTGATCACGATCAGCGTTTCGGTTCCGCCCCAGATGCGCTCCAGCACATCGGCGACTTTCTCCGGGGCCGCGTCGCCCACTACCAGCGGGACGAGCGAGAATTCACCTAGGACCCGCTGCAGGAACGGCAGTTGCACTTCCAGCGCGTGCTCTTCGGCATGCGTCGCCGCCGATTCAACGACCTGGGGCAGCACGCGGATCGAGGCGATCGCCTCGCAGTCGACTGGGATCCGGCCGAGGGGCGTATCGAATGCCTTCGCCCGCGGCAGCGCGAGGCCGTGCACCGGAACCCGGTGACAGGGACCGAGGACCACGACACGCTTGACGACGCCGCGCGCCGGGCGCAGCAGATCGTAGGCGCTCGCTGCGACCGGCCCGGAATAGATGTAACCGGCGTGCGGGACGATTACCGCCTTTGGAAATCCCGGCACGAGAGGCGTTTCCTCCGTCTGGTCGAGATAAGCGGCGACCTCGTCGGCGAGCACGCGGGCATCGTCCGGATAGAAGAGCCTGGCGACGGCGGGGGGCCGCACCTCCGGTTGCTGGAGAAAACTCATGCCCCAACTATAGGCCAAGATGCCGGCCGGACCCAAGCGCCGGAGCGCGCGCTTCAGCGCTGGAGCGGCCCCAGGTAACGGGCGGTCCACGGTTCGCGCACGCTGCCCGCTCGCGCTTCTCCGGTCATGGTCTTTCCCTTGACGGTGCCCTCGAACGCGATCAGCCGGGTCCTGTAGAGGAGCCCGAAACGGACCCCCTCGCCTTGTACCGTCAGGTCCCTCAGGAAGAGCTCGGCGCTGCCGTGGCGTATCAGTCCGCCGATCGCGTGGGGTTCCTGCGTGATCTGGACCACGAGCGGAGCATCGGCGAGCGCCCGGGGCAGCGTGAGCTCCCACACGCCGTGCACGCGCGCCGGAACGACGTAGTAGTAGAGCCTCGTCCAGGATGTGCCGCTGATCATTTCTTTCTCCGCGACGTCCATCGAAAGCTCCTTGTCGGGCGGCCAGGGGGCGAGCGGATAATCGTGGGACACGATGCGCGTGCCGGGACGCAGGTCCGCACGCAGCCTTGGAACGAGACGCGTGACAAACCGCGGCAGCAGGTACAGCATCACCACGCTCGCGTCTTTGATGTCGGTCTCGAACAGGTCGCCCTGCACGAATTTGACGCGATCCGCCACGCCTTCGTGCTTCGCGGCGATTCTCGCCATCTCGACGAGCTCCGTCTGCAGCTCGACGCCGACCCCGCGCGCGCCGAAGCGCTTCGCCGCCGTGATCACCAGCCTCCCGGTCCTCGCCGCGGATGCCGGCGAGCTTCAGCATCTCCTCCACGATCACCCAGGGCGTGGGAACGTAGGGACCGGCAATGTTGTCTTTCTCCTCTGCGCCCTGCGCGAGAGGCGGTGCTGCGGAATAGAACGCCAGCGCGACCGCAAGGCAGCGGAAAAGCGAATTCATCCTGCTTCCTCCAGTCTTTCGAGCAAGCCTTGCAGGGCGAACACCACCGACTGCCGGCGAACCCTCTCCCGGCCGCCCCGGAAACGCCGGGTGACGCTCTCCATCGCGCCCCGTTTCCGCGACCAGGCGAAACACACCGTGCCGACGGGTTTCGCCTTCGTGCCGCCGGTCGGCCCCGCGACGCCGGTCACGGCGATCGAAACTTGCGCGCGGCTGCGCGCGAGCGCGCCTGCGGCCATTTCCTCCGCGGTTTCCCGGCTCACCGCGCCGTGCCGCGAGAGAGTCCGCTCGCGCACGCCGAGCAGCTCTTTCTTGGCTTCGTTGGAGTAGGTCACGAAGCCGCGGTCGAACCACTCGGAGCTTCCCGACACGGAAGTCACGGCCTGGGCGATCCAGCCGCCGGTGCAGGACTCGGCCGTGGCGAGCTTCAGATTGCGATTTTTCAACCGGGCGCCGACCCGTCTCGCCAAGGTCTTGAGCGTATCGCGAGCCATCAACCGAGGACGCGTTTCACGACCGCGATGAGGAGCAGGGTATAGAAGGCCGCGACGGTGTCGTCGAACATCACGCCCAGCCCACCTTTCATCGCGCGGTCGATCTGACGGATCGGCGGCGGCTTGACCACGTCGAAGAAGCGGAACGCGAAGAACGCGAACCCCCACCATGCCCAGCCCGAGGGGGCGAGGATCGCGCCCGGTGCGCCCGCACGCCCAGACGCCGATGCCGAAGAAAACGACGATGACGCCGAAGAGGGCGAGCGGCGGGAGCCATAGATCGAGCACGATGAAAAGCGGAAACGCGAGCAGCGTGCCCACGGTGCCCGGGGCGAGAGGCGCGAGCCCCGTTCCGAACCCGAGCGCGATGAAGTGGGCCGGGTGGGCGAAGACGAAGCCGGGGGCGAGCCGCAGGATCATGCGAAGTGATCGAAGCCCTTGCGCGGACTGGAAACGACCTTGCCCCGGGCGTCGCGCAACCTCGCCACCGGATCGCCCGGAACGGCTGCACCGATGAGGGCGAGCGGGACTTCGAGGTCCCTTCCCAGGGCTTGGATTTGCGCGCGCTTGACCTTCGACGCGGTGAACAGCAGCTCGTAATCGTCGCCGCCGGCGAGCAGGCAATCGTCGGCGAGCGCCTTGTCCGGGCAGCCGGCGATCGCCCTCGCCCGCGGGAGGCTCTCCCAGGCGAGCTCCGCGCCCACGCGGGACGCTTCCAGGATATGGCCGAGATCGGCGAGCAGGCCGTCGGAGACATCGATCGCGCTGCGCGCAAGACCGCGCAGCCGCACGCCGAGATCGACGCGCGGCTCGGGCGCGTGCAGCCGGGTGAGACAGGCTTCGAGCGCCGCGCCTTCGAGCTTCACGCGCCCCTTCAAGTGGGCGAGCGCGAGCGCCGCCTCCCCGGTCGCGCCCGAGAGCCAGATATCGTCCCCGGCGCTCGCCGCGTCGCGCTTGAGCGCGAGCTCCGCCGGCACCTCGCCCATCACGGTGACCGAGATCGCGAGGGGCCCTCGGGTCGTGTCCCCGCCGATGAGCTCGGTTTTACAGCGGCCGGCGAGCCGGAAGAACCCTTGCGCGAACGCGGCGATCCACTTCTCGTCGGCCTCCGGCAGGGCGATGGCGAGCGTGGCCCAGCGCGGGCCTGCGCCCATCGCGGCGAGATCCGAGAGGTTGACCGCCAGCGCCTTGTGCCCGAGCTTCCCCGGCTCGGCGTCCGGGAAGAAATGGCTTCCGGCCGTCAGCATGTCGGTCGAAACGGCGAGCAGCATTCCGGGGTCGGGCCGGAGGAGCGCGCAGTCGTCGCCCACTCCCAGGACCGCCGTCGGCGCTTCCCGAGTGAAGTATTTGCGGATGATGTCGAACTCGGAGGCCACGCCTTCAGGCTTTTCTCTCTTGCGGCCTCAGTTCGGGGACGAGCTTGTCGAGCACGCCGTTCACGTACTTGTGGCCGTCGGTGCCACCGAAGTCCTTGGCGAGCTCGATCGCCTCGTTGATCACCACTTTGTAGGGGATATCGGTCGCGTTTTTCAGCTCGAACGCCGCGAGCAGCAGGATGCCGCGCTCTACCGGCGAGAGCTCTTTCAACTTGCGATCGAGCACGGGCGCGATCAGGCGCTCGAGCGCTGCGGCGTCCTCGATTGTGCCCCGCAGGAGCCGCGCGAAATACTTGGCGTCGGCCTTGCCGAAGCCTTTTGACTCCGCGAGCTGGGATTGCAGGTCCGCCGCGTTGTCGCCCGCGAGCTGCCACGCGTACA
>VBDE01000023.1 GCA_005883665.1 Betaproteobacteria bacterium | reverse complement strand
CATGATGAGCTTGAGCGATTCGAGCTCGAGAGGATCCAATAAGGCTGAGCCGCCGGACGTGACGCTGTCCACTGGGGCTGGAGGCTGGGGCCGTTGTTGTTGTTGTTGTACAGCGAGCTGGTGTTCGCTTGCTTGCATGAGAGCCTTCTCGATATCCAAGAATCGTCTTCGGTAATGTGAATAGCCTGTATTACAGAACGGTGAATTGCCTGAAATGATTTTCGGCGTGCGGGGCTGGAACGTAACTTATTGTTTTTGTGCGCACTCTTTGCTCTCCACCGCCCCGGCACAAAGGCGCCCGCACTACTAGCGCGAGAAAAAGGCCTGAGCGCAAGCCTTAGGCCGGCTGGCGGCGGAAGCGGTAGCCCATTCCGCGCACGGTCTCGATCAGACCTTCGTGACCGCTCGGGGCGAGCACCTGCCGCACTCTGCGAATGTGGACGTCCACCGTGCGCTCCTCGACGAAAACGTGGTCCCCCCAGACTTCGTCGAGAAGCTGGGCTCGACTGTAGACCCGATCGGGGTGGGTCATGAAGAAGTGCAGCATGCGAAACTCGGTGGCTTTGAGATCGATTTTCCGGCCGTTCCCAGTGATTCGATGCGCGGCCGGGTCAAGCCTCAGGCCGGCGATCTCGACGACCTCATCGCTGAGCAGGGGCGCGCGCCGGCGTATTACCGCCTTGATGCGCGCAAGCAGCTCGCGCGGTGAGAAGGGTTTGGTGATGTAATCATCCGCTCCGGCTTCGAGCCCCGTTACCTTGTCCGTTTCCTGTGTACGGCCCGTCAGCATGATGATCGGAATGTCTTTGGTGCGTTGATCCGCGCGAAGTTGCCTGGCAAAGCTCAATCCCGTCGCGTTGGGAAGAATCCAATCGAGAAGCACCAAATCCGGCAGCACCTCGCGGATGGCCGCTACGGCCTCGGGTACGCTGGCCGCGCGCATCACCTGGTGTCCGGCACGCTCCAGGTTGACCGCGATCAATTTCTGGGTTATCGGTTCGTCTTCGACTATAAGTATCGCGCCGCCCATGATCTAAGTGGCCCCTGAGCAGTACCAAACCGTTAATGAGGTTCATGATAGTGTGCCCGCTCCCCGCCCACTATAGTGGGAGCTTGATCTTTCTGTGGTGAATCGACTGCTGGATGTAGCCGTCCAGCTACTGAGCCACTCGTTCGCATCGAATCGCTTGATCAGCCCGCCGGCGCGGCCGAACCGGGCAGGTTACCCTAAATGAGCTGTTGCTTGACGGCGTAACGGACAAGCGCAGCGTTGTCCGTCAGCTTCAGTTTCTTGAGAATGCGGGCCCGATAGGTGCTGATGGTGCTGGGGCTCAGGAACATTTCCGCCGCAATATGGTTGATCTGCTTGCCCGAGGCAAGCAGCCACATCACCCGGTACTCGCGGTCGGAGAGAGACTCATGCAGGGGTTTTTCGGCGTCGGGGGCCAGATCGGTTGCCAGTTTCTCCGCAAAGCTCGCACTGACATACTTGCCCCCGTTTGCTACTTTGCGGATGGCGGCTGTCAGTTCCTCGCCGGCGCTTTCCTTGTTGATGTAGCCGGAGCCGCCCGCCTTGAACACCTGCGCGGCATGCGCCTCTTCGGGGAGCATGCTAAGAACGAGGACGGGGCGGCCCGGGTGCCGGCGTTTTATTTCCTTGATTAGCTCTACCCCGCTTCGGCCGGGCATGGAAAAGTCGAGAACGGCGACGTCCCAGTCGAGCTTGCGAACGAGCTCGAGCGCTTCATCGCCGTTCTTGGCCTCGCCGACCACGTCCATGTCGTGCTCCGAGGCCAGGATCTCTTTCAGACCACGCCGAACGACCGCATGGTCGTCCGCGATTAGAATTCTCATGGCGTAGTCTCCTCAGGAAGCGATTCCCCACGACATCGGCCCGCGGCGGTTGGGTCGCCGCAGGAATTCTACTTCAAGCCGAGGGGGATGCACACTCTCACCTTGGTCCCTTTGTCCCGGGCCCCCGCGATTTCGATCGCCCCGCCAAACGGAAGTACGCGCTCGCGCATTCCCAATAGCCCCAACGATTTTGAGTCTTCAATCTCCGACTCCGCGATACCCCTGCCGTTGTCTTCGACCGTCAACACGAGAGCGCCGGCATCAACCCGCATCGCGACATCGATCCTGGTCGCGTTTGCGTGGCGCGCGACGTTCGTCAGCAATTCCTGAAAAATACGGAACGCCGCCGTCGATCGCTCATGATCGAGTATCAGCGTCTCTGAAGGCAGCGAGAGCTTGCACCTGATCCCCGTGCGCTTGCGAAAATCCCCCGCGTGCCAGCCGATGGCCGCGGTGAGCCCCAGCTGATCCAATACCTCCGGCCGCAGCCGAGAGGCGATCTTCCGCACGGACTGGATGGTACTGTCGATCACGCCAAACATCGATTTCACTCTCTCGGCGAGCACCCGCTGATCCCGGGGCAGCCTATTAGCCACCCAGGTCAAATCCATCTTCAGCCCCGTCAGCGACTGGCCGAGCTCGTCATGGATCTCGCGCGCGATCCGCGTCCATTCCTCTTCGCGCACGGATTGCAAATGAGCTGCCAGGGCACGCAAATTTTCCTCCGATTTCCTCAAGTGCTCCTCAGCCAGCTTGCGATCGGCTATCTCCCGAATCAATACCGCATTCTTGATGTAGAGCTCGACAAAAACCGATATTTTTGACTTCAGGATCTCCGGTACCAGCGGCTTGACGATGTAGTCCACAGCTCCCGCCTCGTACCCGCGAAACACCGAGTGCACGTCTTCGTAGGCGCCCGTCAGGAAGATAATCGGGGTGTGCCGCGATCGTTCGCGCTCCCTCATCAATCTCGCGGTTTCGAACCCATCCACCCCCGGCATGCGCGCATCCAGGAGGATGACAGCGAAGTCCTGTTTCAGGACGCATCGCAGAGCTTCCTCACCTGAATTGGCGACAACGACTCTTTGCGTCGCGCTTTGCAGGAGGTCTTGCAGGGCCAGGAGACTCTTCGAGTCATCATCGACGATCAAGATGCTTGCTTGCGATAGACTCGTTTCCACTGCCTCCTCTCAGTTCGGTTATTCGGTCAAATCCCGCGACAACGGGAGCCGGGCCGCATACGACGCAAGCCCCCGGGTAATTCAAGATGGATGTTCATTGGGTAATGGTACAGTTTGTACCACACCCGTTCATTCCGGCTCTTCGCTTGAACCAGGAGGACCGGATCGGGCAAGCCCGCGGGCCGCGGCCCAGCCCTTGCTGCGCGCTGCCGGCGTCAGATCACTCGGATCTCGGGCAGCGGGAAGCCGTTGAAGCCGCTCGCGTAGGCCGTGGTGTAGGCACCGGCGTTCCTGAGGTATATATAGTCGCCCTCCTGCAGGTCGGAAGGGAGCGGCTCGTCGCGCATCACCACGTCGATCGAATCGCAGGTGGGTCCGGCAACGTTCCAGGGGACATCCGGTCCGGCGCGGTCGGTGCGGACCTTGTACTTGAGCCCCTCGGCGGTCTCGATGATGCCGCCGAAAAGCCCGGCGTCCAGATGCATCCAACGCTTGTTCGCGCGGGTCGCCGTCCCCATGATGCGGCAAACGAAATAGCCGGCGTCGGAGACCAGGAAGCGGCCCGGCTCGGCGATCACCTTCACTGCGTCAGGAAACGCGGCGAGCGCCCGGTTGACGACCTCGCCGATCACCTCGATCGCGGGGATCGGCTTGACGTGCCTCACTGGGAAACCCCCGCCGATGTTCAGAAGTCGCGGATTGAGTCCTGCTTTTAGCATCTGGTCGAAAACCGCGCGAGACTTTTCGATGCCGACGCGCCAGTTCTCGGGGTTGCGGCACTGCGAGCCCACGTGGAAGGCGACGCCCGCGAGGTCGACCTTGAGTCTCGCCGCAGCAACGACGATGTCGCGCACCTCGGAGGCGTGAGCGCCGAACTTGCCGGCGAGCGGCCAGTCGCTGCCGATATTGGGGGTATCGACCCGCAGGTAGAGCTGGGCGTCCGCCTTGATCGATTGGATTTTGTTCAGCTCCTCGACCGAGTCGATTACGTACCACTGAACACCATTCGATGCGGCGTAGGCGATCTGGTCGCGCGATTTGACCGGATTGGAGTAGAAGACGTCAGCCCCGGGAACGCCCAGCCCGACGAGGAGGTCCAGCTCGGCGACGGAAGCGATCTCGAATCCGGCGCCTTCCTCGAGCATGAGCTTGAGGATGCGGGGATCCGGGTTGGCCTTGATCGCGTAGTGCGGCCGCACACGCGGCATCGCCGCCGTGAAGCGCCGCGTCTTCTCGCGGACGATGGTGGAATCGATCAGGAGGAACGGCTTGCTGTAGCCGTCTGTGACTGCCGCCCGGACTTTCTCGAAATCCAGGCTCGACTCGGGGTGCGAGTCGAAGAGGTGGGTTGCTTCGAATGCCTGCTGTCGGATGGATCGGATGGTCTTTTTAGCTACGCCTGCACGCATCTGCATCGTTTGAGTCTCCAGGACGAACCTAGGTTACGGGAATGTCGAGTGCGAAAAAGTCCTGCGAGCCGTAGTGCTCCCTTTTGCTTGTCATGATGACCTCCTTTGCGTGTGATTTGCAGTTCAAAATCCGATCTCCAAAAGCATCGGGCCCGGGTTTGACCGTCCGCTTTGCAGACAACCGAACCGGAGCCCGTATGCACGCGATTATAGGGATTGCGTTTCTGAAATCAAGCGGAATTTTCGGCATTTACACGCCTCCCGCGCGCCAGCGGCTCGCTTCGCCGTAACGAGATCACAACATATGGTAGGCCCCGTAAGCCCGAAACGCAATAGGGAGTGGGGAGTCGCCTGACCGGTTCAAATCTTGGGCAGCGTCACGCCCTTCTGTCCCTGGTACTTCCCGCCGCGGTCTTTGTAGGAGGTCTCGCAGACTTCGTCGGATTCGATGAAGATGACCTGGGCCACGCCCTCGTTGGCGTAGATCTTGGCCGGGAGCGGCGTAGTGTTGGAGAACTCCAGCGTGACGTGTCCCTCCCATTCGGGCTCAAGCGGCGTGACGTTGACGATGATCCCGCAGCGCGCGTAGGTCGATTTCCCCAGGCAGATGGTGAGCACGTTCCGCGGGATGCGGAAGTACTCGACCGTCCGCGCCAGGGCGAAAGAGTTGGGCGGGATGATGCAGGAGTCGCCTTTGACGTCTACGAAGGACTTGTCGTCGAAATTCTTGGGGTCGACGATGGTCGAGTTGAGATTGGTGAACAGCTTGAATTCATTCGAGCAGCGGATGTCGTAGCCGTAGCTCGACGTGCCGTAGGAAACG
The DNA here is from genome assembly GCA_005883665.1 of Betaproteobacteria bacterium. GTDB lineage: Bacteria > Pseudomonadota > Gammaproteobacteria > Burkholderiales > SG8-39 > VBDM01. The sequence continues at coordinate 3,561 of VBDE01000023.1, read as the reverse complement.
ATGCGCTGACCATTGACCTCTTTCACCTGCCCCGGCTCGAAAGGCTCGATCATGCGGCGCTCGGCCGCCATTCGGCGGATCCACTTGTCCGACTTGATGCTCATCGCCGGTGAGCCCCCTCAGGTGTTCTTGGACACGACGATGTTCGGAAACTTCGAGGTCATGTCCCTGGCGGACTCCGCGATCTTGACCGCAAGCCTGCGCCCGATCGCCCTGTAGATCTCCGCCGCCCGGCCCTCCGGGTCGGCGACCACGGTCGGCTTGCCCGAGTCCGCCTGCTCGCGGATGGCGATGTCGAGCGGCAGTGCTCCGAGCAGCTCGGTGCCGTATTCCCTGCACATGCGCTGCGCCCCACCCTGGCCGAAGATGTGTTCCTCGTGACCGCATTGGGAGCAGATATGGGTGCTCATGTTCTCCACGATCCCGAGGATGGGAATGCCGACTTTCTCGAACATCTTGAGGCCCTTGCGTGCATCGATGAGCGCGATGTCCTGGGGCGTGGTGACGATCACCACCCCGGTCACCGGCACTTTCTGGGAGAGCGTGAGCTGGATGTCTCCGGTGCCGGGCGGCATGTCGACGATGAGGTAATCGACGTCCTTCCAGCGGGTGTCCTTGAGGAGTTGCTCAAGGGCCTGCGTCACCATCGGCCCGCGCCAAACCATCGGGGTATCGATGTCGATGAGGAACCCGATCGAGATCGCCTGGATGCCGTGGCCCATCATCGGCTCAAGCGTCTTGCCGTCCTTGGACTCAGGCCGACCGGTGATGCCGAGCATCATCGGCTGCGAGGGCCCATAGATATCGGCATCGAGCACGCCGACGCTCGCCCCTTCGGCTGCGAGCGCAAGCGCCAAGTTCACGGCCGTCGTCGATTTCCCCACCCCGCCCTTGCCGGAGGCGACGGCGACAATGTTCTTCACCCCGGGAATCAGTTTGACCCCGCGCTGCACCGAGTGGGAAACGATCTTGCTCGTGATACTGATGTTCACGGCGCTCACGCCCGGGACGCCGCGGAGCTTTCCCGCGATGAGTTTGCGGATCGGATCGAGCTGAGTTTTCGCAGGATAGCCCAGCTCGATCTCGAGCGAGACGCTGCCGCCCTCCACTTTGATGTTTCTCGCCGACTTGGTGATGAGGAAATCCTTGCCGGTATTCGGGTCAAGCACTTCCTTGAGCACGCCGTGAACTTGTTCCTGAGTGACTGACATTGTGTTTCACGCGATTCGGTCGCGCGAGAGGCTACCGGCTGGCAATGGGTTGATATTCTAGCAACTTTCCGGCGCCCGCCCGAGCCCTGCCGCGGTAGAATGGAGCCCCAGGAGAAACACTGGCCGCACACGTGTGCGGAGGGCCCGGCAGGCGGACAAAGATGGCGGAGCATACCAATCGAACATTCATCTGCAGCGTGCTCTTTCTCGACATCGTCGAGTACTCGCAGCGCTCGGTCGCCGAGCAAATCGCGCTGAAGGAACGCTTCAACGCCGTCCTGACCGAGGCGATCGCCGGCGTCGCCACCGACGACCGCATCATCCTCGACACGGGGGACGGCGCGGCCGTGAGCTTTCTCGGGGACCCCGAAGACACCCTGTTCGCGGGAATGAGCCTGCGCGATGCCGTTGCCGGCCAGGACGTCACCAGCGGCCCGCAGCTGCAGATTCGCGTCGGCGTCAACCTCGGGCCGGTGAGGCTCGTCAAGGACATCAACGGCCAGCCCAACATCATCGGCGACGGGATCAACGTCGCGCAGCGCGTCATGAGCTTCGCCGAGCCGGGCCAGATCCTCGTCTCGCGCTCCTATTACGATGTGATGGCGCGCCTGTCCGAGGACTACGGAAAACTGTTTCACTACGAGGGAGCCAAGACCGACAAGCACGTGCGCGAGCACGAGGTCTACGCGATCAGCTCGGCGCCGAGCAATCTGCGGCGCACGGTCCCCGTGCCTGCACCGAGACCGACCCTGCGCCTTCCGAAGCTGCACATCCCGAAATTCCTGAAGCTGCGGCCCAAGACCTGGCCGGACACGCTGGCGGTCAACGGCAAGTTGCTGGTTGCCGCGCCGCTTGCGTTCACGCTGATCGTCGGGACCGGAGTCATCGCGCGCGGCCACCGGAACTCGGACGGCGAGGCGAGAACGGTGGTGTTGGTGGCGTCGCCGGCGGCAGCGCCCATAGTCGAGGCGCNNNNGCCGCAAGCCAGGGAACCGGCAACAGCACGCAGGGCGAGGGACGCAGTCGCAACCCCCAAAGCCGGCGCGCCGGTGCAAACGGCAACAGTAAACGAGACCGAAGCAGCGCTCAAAGCGAAGGAGGTCGCGTCGCCGCTAAAGCCAAGGGAACCGGAGCTCGTCGCAACAATCCCCGTCCTCCCACGCGAAGCCACGCTCAATATCGTTGCCCTGCCCTGGGCCGAGGTTTTCGTGGACGGGACGAGGCAAGGGGTCAGTCCGCCGCTGCGATCGATCCCCCTCAGGCCAGGCAGACATCGGGTAGAGTTGAGGAACGGGTCGTTTCCAGCCCACACCGAGACCGTCGAACTGAAGCCGGGCACGGAGCTCAGCATCACGCACCGATTCCGCCGGTAAAGGAGCTATGGCCGTTTATCGCTCTCTCGCGTCAGTGCTCGTTTGCCTGGTGATGTCCGGATGCGGGACGTTCTCGAGCAAGGGCGAGACGGAACTTGGATTCGGAATAAGAGCCTACGAGGACGGCGAACACGCTTACGCCGCGAGACTGCTGCAGCTGAGCCTCGATACCGGCCTGCGCGGCACGTCCAACCGGGCGAACGCCCACAAATATCTTGCTTTTATCCATTGCGCCTCCGGCCGGATTCAGCAGTGCCGCGACGAATTCAGAATGGTGCTGGAGGTCGATCCCTCATTCGATCTCCGGGACGACGAGACCGGACACCCGATCTGGGGTCCCGCATTCCGAAGCGTGAAGCCGAAGAAATAGCCCAACCATGACCGAACCCTGGCTGCTGGGCCGCTACGAGATCGTCGCCGAGCTGGGCAAAGGCGCGATGGGAGTGGTGTATCGCGCGAACGATCCCATGCTCAACCGCATTTTGGCGATCAAGACCATCAACACGGAGGAGGCCGGGCACGAGGGCATGGCGGAGTACGAGGCGCGCTTCTACACCGAGGCCAAGGCGGCGGGCAGTCTCAACCATCCGAACATCATCATCATCTACGACATCGGAAAGAGCGGGCACCTGGTTTACATGGCCATGGAGTACATCGAGGGCCGCGAGCTGCGCGACCTGCTCGCCCAGGGGCAATCGCTGCCGGTCGTGCAGGCGGTCGACATCGCCGCCCAGGTCGGAGAGGGTCTCGCCTACGCCCACCAGCACCAGGTCGTGCATCGGGACATCAAGCCCGCCAACATCATGATCACGCCGGAAGGGCGCGCGAAAATCGCCGACTTCGGCATCGCCCGCATGCGCTCGAGCGAAACGCGCACCCAGACCGGCGTGATCATGGGCTCGCCCAAGTACATTTCGCCCGAACAGGTCGTGGGAAAGCGCGCCGATCATCGCTCGGACATCTTTTCGCTCGGGGTC
>VBDE01000403.1 GCA_005883665.1 Betaproteobacteria bacterium | reverse complement strand
TCACCTTCACGTCGGCGCCGATGACATTGGTCGCCTCCCACTCGCCCGTGCCGATGCCGAATGCGCCGCGCTTCACAGTCAGCTCGCCTTCCATCACGGCGCCGCCGGCGGAAGCCGTCCAGCTGAACGGCACCTCGACCGGCTGCTTCACACCTTTCAGCAGCAAGATGCCGCGGGCCACGTAACGATTGCCTTCGATGCGGCGCAGGTCGGTCGAGCGGAACTCGGCCTGCGGAAAGGCAGCGTAGTCGAACCAGTCCTTGCCGCGGATTTCCTTGTTCGCGTCGGCGATGTTCATGTCGGCGCTCGTGACCTTGACGATCACATCGAGGCCGCCCCCGGCCGGCTTGTCCGGGTCGAAGCGCAGGCGTGCGTCGAACTCCTTGAACACGCCCGGCGCCGCTGTCTTCTCGAAGGTGGCGACGAACTCGAGCTTGCTGCCGGCGGGATCCATTTTCCAGTCCGCGCCTTGAGCGGGGCAAGGCGCGAAGGCGAGCACGCCGCACAGCCCGAGCACGGAAACGATTCCCTTCATGGCGCCCTCCGGATGCCGGGCAGCATTCGCTCGAGCACCGCGTCGCGTTTGACGAAGTGATGCCGCAGCGCCCCGTGTACGAGCGCGGCGAGGTCGGCGGTGGGCTCGTCCGGCGCCACGATCGCGGGGAGCGGGATCAGCCAGAAGATCCGGAACGGAACGTTGGAGGCGGAGTTGACGATCCAACCGGTCACGGGCAGGGCTATCATCAGCACGTAGAGAAGCAGGTGGCTCAGGCGCGCCGCGGCGCGCTCCCAGGCGGCGATGCCGGAGGGCAATTCCGGCGCGGGATTGGCGAGCCGCCACAGGAGGCGCAGCGCCACGAGCGCGAGGATCAGCATGCCGGTCGACTTGTGCCAGAAGAAAAGCTCGACCTTGGTTGGCGACACCCGCCAGCTCGCCGCCATCACGCCGAGCGCGATCTGCGCGAGGATCAGCGCCGCCATGACCCAGTGAAACAGCTTGGCCAGGGCGCCCCAGGAATCGGCGTCGTTGCGCAGCATAGTCCGTATGGTAGGGCAACGGCTGGCCACGCAGTCAGCAAAAGGAAAGCCTCCTGTCAGCCCGCTGCAAGTACGGGGCGCGCACAATTGGCTTGACAAAAGGGAGGGTGTCTTGGCTCTGCAACGGCAGCTCACGCTGCCTTTCGCGCTATTGCTCGGCATTGCCTATGTGGTGCCGGGACTGGTCGGGCACGATCCGTGGAAGCCTAACGAAGCATACAGCTTTTTGGGGCGGCGGCGATTGGGTCGTTCCGATTCTCGCGGGCGAGCCGTTCATGGAAAAGCCCCCGTTGTTCTACATCAGTGCCGCCTACGTCGCAACGCTATTTTCTTCTTGGCTGCCGCTGCACGATGGAGCGCGCCTGACCTCGGGAATATATGCGGCAGCGACTCTGGTGTTGGTGGGCTTGTCTGCGCGCGCCACGTGGGGCGAGGGACGCGGCCTCGTCGCGGTGATCGCGTTCCTCGGTTGCATTGGGCTGCTGTTCGATTCGCATCTGATGTTCACCGACATCGCCCTGCTCGCTGGATTCGCGCTGTCGTACTACGGGCTCGCACTCAGCCGGACCCGACCTGCTTTGGCGGGTCTTGTGTTGGGCACAGGCGTGGGAATCGGCTTCATGTCCAAGGGACTGATTGCCCCCGGCATAATGGGCTGCGTAGCCGTGTCTCTGCCTGCATTGTTCGGCGCCTGGCGCAATCGCGATCATGCGCGCTGCCTTGCGGTCGCCCTCCTCGCCGCAACGCCCTGGCTGATCATCTGGCCCTACGCTCTCTACCAGAGGTCCCCCGAGCTGTTCATGCAATGGTTCTGGATGAACAACCTCGGGCGCTACCTCGGATTCGCTCATCTGGGGGCGGAATCCGAACCTTGGTTCTACACCCGAACTTTGCCGTGGTTTGCCTGGCCGGCGCTGCCCTTGGCGCTATGGAGCGCGTGGCGGCTCGGGCGGGAAGGATTGAAGCGGCCGGAGCTGCAGCTGCCGGTGCTTGCCGTGATCGTGATGCTTGCAGTTCTCGGCGCTTCTGCTTCCGCGGGTACGCAATATGCGTTGCCGGTCTTGGTGCCCCTGTCGGTGCTTGCGGCGGGTGGGGCGAACTTGCTTCCGCAGCGCGTCGCGGCAACACTCGACTGGCTGTGCCGCGCCCTGTTCGGTTTGCTTGCCTTGGCGCTATGGTGGGGCTGGATGGAGATGATGTTCCAGGGACATCCGCCCGAATGGTCCTGGCTGACTTCTCACTTGCCTGTCGATTTCGAGCCCACGTTCCAGGGATTCGCCTTTGCCGTGGCCGCGGCGTTGACTCTCGCCTGGATCCTGCTCCTGCCCAGGTTGAAGGAATGGGAAATCCGCCCGGTGCTCAGCTGGACGGCGGGACTCACACTGTTTTGGGGTCTGCTCTCGACGCTGTGGCTGCCGTGGCTCGATACCGCAAAAAGCTACCGCGGGATGTTTGCGTCCATGCAGCGCGCCCTGCCCGCGGATCATGGCTGCCTCGCCAGCCGGAATCTCGGTGAGCACGAGCGGGCCATGCTGGAGTACGTGACCGGAATCGTCTCGCTGAGGCACGAAGTCCGGCCCGACGCTCGATGCGATTTCATCCTGCTTCAAGGCAAGGCCGGAGATCAGCGCGGCCCTCTGCAAGGCGGCTGGCAGCTGGTTTGGAAAGGCAACCGACCCGGCGACAACAGGGAGCGATTCACGCTGTTCGGGCGCCAGTCCGGAGAAGCGGGGAAGCTGATCCCGGCTTCGGGCATCAGACCCGAATGAGTGCGATGCTCCTTAAAGATTACTTTTTCACCTTGATCAGCGCGTCATAGGCCCTGTCGCAACGCTCGACCTCCGCCCCGTCCGCCGTCGGGTCGACGAACAGGATCGTGGCGCCCCGCAGCGGGGAGGCGAGTTTCCTCACCGGCGACAGGTAATTCATCTTCAACATCAGCGGCTGCGCATCGCCGATCGTGTACTCGTAGAACAGCAAGGCGGCATTCGGATGAGGCGGTTTGCGCGAAACGCCTATGCCGTTCGAGCGCGCGATCATCGGATCGATCGCAAACCAGTCGACGGGCGCACCCTGCTGCCTGGCCTCGTCGATCATGTGGCTGTAAACGGTGAGGGCGAGCGGCACCTCGCCCGATACGACCATGTTGGCGAGGACGGAATTGCCGCTGCGCACCGACAAG
>VBDE01000022.1 GCA_005883665.1 Betaproteobacteria bacterium | reverse complement strand
TGAGGAGAGCTTCAACGGTCTGCTTTCCCGCCGGATCCTTGACGAAAATTTGACCGAGCAGCGTGACTTCCCTCAGGAACTTCTGCAGGCTGCCTTCGACCATCTTCTCGACAATATTGGCCGGTTTGCCCGACTCGGCCGCCTTCGCGGCCGCGATGTCGCGTTCCTTCTTCACGAGCTCTGCCGGAACGTCATCGCGCGACAGGGCGAGCGGCTTGGACGCTGCGATGTGCATGGCCAGATCCCGGCCGAGCTGGTCGTTTCCCCCGGAAACATCTATCAGGACGCCGATCTTCGCTCCGCCGTGAACGTACTGAGATAGGCGGCCCCTCGCTTCGATCCGCGCGAATCTGCGAACGGATATGTTCTCCCCAATGCGCCCGACGAGCGCCTTGCGCGCCTCTTCCACCGTCGCGAGACCCAGACGCAGTGCGCCCAGGGCTGCGAGATCCGCAGGACTGCTTTTCGCGGCGAGCTCCGCCAGCGAAGCTGCAAACTTCAGGAAATCCTCGGTCTTGGCGACGAAGTCGGTCTCGCAGTTGACCTCCACAATCGCGCCCGTCCTCGCGTCCGGCGCGACGTGAACCGCGACGATGCCCTCGGCGGCCGTGCGTGCTGCGGCCCTGGACGCCTTGTTGCCGAGTCTGACCCGCAGAAGCTCCTCGGCTTTGGCTGAATTGCCTTCCGCCTCGACCAGCGCTTTTTTGCACTCCATCATCGGCGCGTCGGTCTTGTCGCGCAGATCCCTGACCATGCTTGCGGTGATTTCCGCCATTACCGGGAACCTCACTGCTCAAAACATTCAAAAAAAAAGGGCTGCCACGCCCCTTTTGGGCCGCAATCGCCGATCATTGCCCTTTCGCGCCAGACTCTTCGACTTCGACGAATTCATCGGAGGCTGCACCGATGATTTCCTGCACGACCTGGCTGCGGCCCTCCAGGATCGCATCGGCGATCCCGCGCGCGTACAACCGAATCGCTCGGCTGGAGTCGTCGTTGCCCGGAATCACGTAGGCAATCCCGTCCGGAGAGTGATTGGTATCGACGACCCCGATCACGGGGATTCCGAGCTTTTTCGCTTCGGCGACCGCCCCTTTCTGGTAACCGACGTCGATCACGAACAGGGCATCGGGCCGGTTGTCCAGCGACTTGATGCCCCCGAGGCTGCGCTGCAGCTTGGCGAGCTCGCGCTGAAAGTGCAAGGCCTCTTTTTTCGGCAGCTTCTCCATGCTGCCGTCCTCGATCATCACCTCCATCTCCTTGAGCCGCTTGATCGATTGGCGGACGGTCTTGAAGTTCGTGAGCATCCCGCCCAGCCAGCGGTGATCGACAAAGGGGGCGCCGCAACGCTCGGCCTCCTCGCGGATTATCTCGCGCGCCTGACGCTTGGTTCCGACGAACAGAAGAGTGCCTTTGTTCGAGGCAAGCTGGCGCACGAACTTCATCGCCTCCTGATACATCACCATCGTCTTCTCGAGATTGATGATGTGGATCTTGTTGCGATGACCGAAGATGAAAGGCGCCATCTTCGGGTTCCAGTAGCGGGTCTGGTGGCCGAAATGCACGCCCGCTTCGAGCATTTGGCGCATCGTGGTCGACATGGTGACTCCGGTTAGGGTTACGTTCAGGGCCGCCCCGGCCAAATGACCCGCCGCAAAACCTGCGGGCACCCTAACAGCGGAGCGGCAAAAATTTAGCCGAGCCCAAGCCCGGCTAGAGACTTAAAATGGTAGCACGTGGATCCAAATCGATGCAAGTTTTTCCTGTGCAAACAGAGTTTTACTCCGCCCCGGTCGTAAACTGTGCGCGGCACCTTGGAGAGCCGCTGATTTGCCCCGGCGGGGTCGATGACTTATCCTTCGCACTTTTTTGCTGAAGCATGCCGATACACCTGAAGACCGCCGAGGAGATTGCGCGCATGCGCGTCGCCGGGCAGCTTGCCGGGGAAGTGCTTGACTTCGTCGCCCCTCACGTCAAGCCCGGAGTCACGACCGGCGAACTCGACCGTCTTTGCCATGACCTGATCGTCGAGGAGCAAAAGGCAATCCCCGCGCCGCTGAATTACGCCCCTCCCGGCTACAAGCCCTTTCCCAAGTCGATCTGCACCTCGGTCAACCACCAAGTCTGCCACGGCATTCCAGGGGAGCGCGTGCTCAAGGGTGGCGATATCCTGAACATCGACGTCACCGTGATCAAGGACGGTTTTCACGGTGATTCCAGCCGTATGTACTACGTCGGCGAGCCTTCTATCCAGGCAAAACGGCTGTGCGAAACCACTTACGAGTGCATGTGGCTCGGCATCCGGGGGGTGCGCCCCGGAGCTTATCTCGGCGACGTCGGCGCCGCGATCCAGCAGCATGCAGAAAGCCACGGCTACAGCGTCGTGCGCGAATTCTGCGGCCATGGAATCGGGCGAAAATTCCACGAGGAACCGCAGGTTCTGCACTACGGGCGCTCTGGAACCGGCGCGCGCCTCCAACCGGGAATGACCTTTACGATCGAACCGATGATCAACGCCGGCAAGCCGGCGATCCGCGAACTTGCCGACGGCTGGACCATCGTCACCAAGGACCATAGCCTCTCGGCGCAATGGGAGCACACGGTGCTGGTCACCGGTACGGGCTTCGAAGTCCTGACCCTTTCCGCCGGAACGCCCCCTCCGCCAGAGCGCTGACTCCATGCTGTCCCCTCCCGCGACACTTGCGGACGGTGGCGCCACGCTCGCCCGCCTGAAGGCCGGCGTGCAAGCGGAGCGCGCCGCACTGCAGACGAGATTTCGCGAAACGGCAGACGGCCCGATGGTGCTGCGAGAGCATCGCCGCTTGGTCGACCGTGTCCTGAAGGACATGTGGCGGCAGCTCCGCTTGCCGGCACCCCTTGCGCTGCTCGCGGTCGGCGGCTACGGGCGCGGAGAGCTCTATCCTCATTCCGACATCGACGTGCTGGTGCTGCTGCAGGACTCGGCTTCCGCCGGCTTGGCGACCCAGATCGAAAAACTCGTAGGACGGCTCTGGGACACCGGGCTCGAGCTCAGTCACAGCGTGCGCACGGTCGCCGAGTGCGTCGAGGAAGCGAGGAAGGACGTGACCGTGATGACCAGCCTCCTTGAAGCAAGACAACTCGCCGGAAATCGCGGTCTTTTCGCCCGCTTTGATCGCGCACGGAAGGACTGCCTCGACGCTCAGGTGTTTTTCAAGGCAAAGCGTCTGGAGCAGGAGCAACGCCATACCAAATTCCAGGACAGCCCCTACAGCCTCGAGCCCAATCTCAAGGAAGCACCCGGCGGCCTGCGCGACCTGCAAGTGATCCTCTGGATCACCCAAGCCTGCGGGCTGGGAAATTCCTGGGCGGAACTGGCGCAGCGCGGCTTGATTACTCCGGAGGAAGCGCGTCAGGCGCATCGGCATCACAGATTGCTCCAGAACCTGCGCGTGCGCCTGCACTACGCCGCGGCACGCCGCGAGGATCGGCTGCTGTTCGACTTCCAGGAGAGCCTAGCACGAGAGCTCGGCTATTCCGCCACTGCGCACCGCCGCGCCGGCGAGCAGTTGATGCAGTCTTATTTCCGCGCAGCGAAGGCAGTCACTCAGCTGAATACCATACTCCTCCAGAACGTAGGTGCCGAAATTTTCCCGGCGAGGGATTCCGATCGTGCGAAGATCAGCGAAAAGTTCAGGCGGGTGGGCGAACTGCTGGAAGCGCATCCTGCCGATCTGTTCGATCGCGAGCCCACCGCGATCCTCGAGAGTTTTCTCATCATGCAGCAGCACTCGGAGCTGAAAGGCATGACTGCGCAGACGCTGCGCGCACTCTGGCGCGCGCGCGCTCGCATCGATGCGGCGTTTCGAAGTGATCCGCGGAACCGCGCGACTTTCCTTTCTCTGCTGCAGCAGCCGCGCGGCATCGTGCACGAATTTCGGCGCATGAATCAATACGGCATCCTGGGAAGGTATCTGCCCGCCTTCCGTCGCATCGTCGGCCAGATGCAGCACGATCTTTTCCATGTGTACACCGTGGACCAGCACATCCTCACCGTCGTGCGCAACGTGCGCCGCTTCACGATGCTCGAGTTTGCGCACGAGTATCCGCTGTGCAGCCGCCTCATCGCGAGCCTCGAGCGCCATTGGCTGCTGTACATCGCCGCGATCTTCCACGACATCGCCAAAGGCCGCGGAGGCGATCACTCGCAGCTGGGCAAGCTCGAGGCCCGGCGTTTCTGCCGCGAGCATGGCCTTCCGGCTGAAGACACGCAGCTCGTCGAGTTCCTCGTCGCGCACCATCTCACCATGTCGTCGGTGGCGCAGAAACAGGACCTGTCCGATCCGGAGGTCGTGCGACGCTTCGCCGATGTCGTTGGCACCGAGCGGCGGCTCGTCGCGCTCTACCTGCTCACGGTCGCGGACATCCGCGGCACGAGTCCCAAGGTGTGGAACGCTTGGAAAGGCAAGCTCCTCGAGGATCTCTTTCGCGCGACGCAGCATTTCCTGAAGGGCGGAAAACTCGAGGCGGACCAGTACATCCAGGGAAAGCAGGACGAAGCCAAGCGCCTGTTGCGGCTCTATGGGCTGTCCGACACCGTCCAGGACGCGCTCTGGCGCCATCTCGACGTCCCGTATTTCCTGCGCCACGACGCCCAGGAGATCGCCTGGCACACGCGGCTTCTGCACCATCGCGAGAGCGCGGACAAACCGGTAGTCAAGGCGCGCCTCTCGCCGGCCGGCGAAGGCCTCCAGGTCATGATCTACGTGCCCGATCAGCCCGACCTGTTCGCACGCATTTCCGGCTACTTCGGGTCGGTCGGGTTCAGCATCGTCGATGCCAAGATCTACACCACCCGGCACGGCTACGCCCTCGACACTTTCCAAGTCATGGACATCGGCAGCGTGCCGCATCCGCGGGACATGATCGCCCAGATCGAGTCCGAATTGGCGGATTGGCTGGCGAACCAGGTTCCCTTGCCGCAGCCGGTCCAGGGGCGCGTGTCGCGACGCGTCAAGCACTTCCCCATTGCACCGGAGGTGCGCATCGTCCCGGACGAGAAAGGACAGTACCACTCCCTGTCGATCACCGCGGGCGACCGGCCCGGCCTGCTCTATGCCATCGCGCTGGTGCTCAGCCGTTACGGGGTCAGCCTGCACACCGCCAAGATCGCAACGCTCGGCGAGCGCGCCGAGGACGTGTTCGTCGTATCCGGCGCCGCACTCGCCAATCCGAAAACGGTGCTGCAACTCGAAACCGACCTTCTCAAAGCATTGCAGGCTTAGGGATGGAGATACTGCACCTTACTCGTCGATGAGCTCCTGATCGGGGAACAACACCTCAGCGAAGCCGAACTTCGACATGTCGCGGATGCGCATCGGATACAGAATACCGTCGAGATGGTCGCATTCATGCTGCACGACCCGCGCATGGAATCCCTCGACGCTCCGATCGATCGGCTTGCCCGATTCGTCGAAACCCGTGTAACGCAGCCGCTTGAAGCGCGGCACGACGCCGCGCATGCCGGGCACCGACAGGCATCCTTCCCACCCCTCTTCCATTTCGTCGTCAAGGGGCGTGATGACCGGATTGATGAGCACCGTGTGGGGGACTTCCTCCGCGTCGGGATAGCGCGGGTTGCGCGTTAGGCCGAAGATCACCACCCGCAGCGGCACGCCGATCTGAGGGGCGGCGAGCCCGGCGCCGTTCAGGTGCGCCATGGTGTCGCGCATATCGGCGATCAGCCCGCGCAGCTGAGGCGTGCCGAATGCCTCCACCGGCCGCGATTTCTCGAGCAGCCGCGGATCGCCCATTTTCAGGACTTCGCGGATCATGCTGCGACGAAAGCCTCGATGATCTTGCGCACCCGGCCGACGGCGTCCTTGAGCACTTCTTCGATCCCTTGCAGCGGTACGCCGCGGACGCTTGCGCCTCGGCCAGCGGCGTGATTTACGACCACTGCGATCGCCGCGTATGCCAGCTCGATCTCGCGTGCCAGGGTCGCCTCGGGCATCCCGGTCATGCCGACGATGTCGGCGCCATCCCGCTCCAGCCGGTCGATTTCCGCGGCCGTCTCCAACCTCGGCCCCTGGGTTGCAGCATAGACCGCGCCGTCGACGGCAGCCTCGCCGCAGGCTTTCGCCGCGGCGACAAGCTTGTTCCGCAATTCGTCCGTATACGGCTCGGTGAAGTCGATGTGCTTTACGGGGGCCTCGTTTTCGAAAAACGTGTTCATCCGGGCGCAGGTGTAGTCGATGATCTGGTGCGGGACGACGATCCTTCCCGGACCGAGGTCCGTGCGGATGCCGCCGACCGAGACGACCGAAACGATGTCGCCGGCACCCTGTTCCTTGAGCGCCCAAAGGTTGGCGCGGTAGTTCACTTGGTGGGGTGGAATCGTGTGGCCGTAGCCGTGGCGCGCGAGGAACACCACAGGTACGCCGCGTATCGCGCCGAAAGTGAGGGGGCCGGAAGGCTCCCCGTAGGGGGTACGCACTACCTGGCGACGCGAGACATCGAGATTGGCGAGCTGTGTCAGCCCGGTGCCACCGATGATTGCGAGCATGTGCACTCAGGAATCTTTGACTGCGTAGATTTCCGGCAGATTGCGCCAGGCCCCGGCCACGTCCATTCCGCAGCCGAACACGTAGCGGTTGGGCAGTTTCAGACCGACGAAATCGGGGACGATGGGTTTGTCGCGGCCGATGTTCTTATCGGTGAGCACGGCGCTGTAGAACGCGGCCGCACCGAGCGAGTTCACGCGGTCGCGGATCGCCGCGAGCGTTTCGCCCCCGTCCAGGATATCGTCGAGTACAAGAACGGTGCGGCCTCTCACGTTCTCGCGCGGCGGCACTGTCCATACGATCTTGCCGCCTGAGGTGGCCTTGCCGTAGCGCGACAGCTGGATAGTGTCGAACTCGATCGGGAAGCGCAGCTGGGGCAGCAAGTGGCCAGCGAAGAAAATCGAGCCGCCCATCACGGCGAGCACGAAGGGATAGCGGTCCTTCAGCTTTACCGTGATCTCCATGGCCATCCGAGCGATTTCTCTGCGAACTGTGGCTTCTTCGCACAATCGATCCGCGCTCTCCAGGATTTTCCAGGCCTCGTCAGGTGTCATGGGGCGAGAAGTATATGCGCCCCGACCCGGAGCCGCATCACAGTGATTTCAGAAATTTCTCGAACGCGTTTCCGACCTCGGGATGCTTGCGTCCGTACGCCACCGTCGCCTGCAGGTAG
>VBDE01000021.1 GCA_005883665.1 Betaproteobacteria bacterium | reverse complement strand
TCCGCGAGCTGCAGGCCTACGGCGTTACGCGCATCTATTCCCCCGAAGACGGCCAGAAGTTGGGGCTCCAGGGCATGATCAATGACATGCTCGCACGCTGCGACGATGACCTGTCGCGGCACGCGCCGAAGGGCCTCGAGGCGATCAAGTCCGGTGACCGCAGGGCGCTGGCGAGGTTCATCACCGCGCTGGAGAACGGCACCGCAAATCCTCAACTGCGCGACCGGATGCTGAAGGAGGCGGATGCTCTTTCCGTGCCGGCCCTTGGGGTGAAGCTGGTGCGCCGCTTCGGGCTCGACCAGGAAGACCGGGTCGACATCGCCATCCTCGCCGTCGATCCTTCGCGCAGGAAATCCGGCGGGGCGCTGCTCGGCGACCGCATCCGCATGAACGCCATCGCGGGAGGCCGCGTGTTCATGCGCTCGCTCGCCACGCGCGGCGCTGAAAGCGAAATCTCGAAGAGCCTTCCCGAGGTGATTGCGGCCTGCAAGGTCGCTGGATTCGACCTGGTGCTCGTCGAGACCTCCGGTATAGGCCAAGGCAATGCGGCGATCGTGCACCTCGTCGATACTTCGCTCTACGTGATGACACCCGAGTATGGCGCGGCGAGCCAGCTCGAGAAAATCGACATGCTCGATTTTGCGGACTTCATCGCCATCAACAAGTTCGACCGCAAGGGCGGCAAGGACGCGCTGCGGGACGTTCGCAAGCAGGTGCAGCGCAACCGCAAGCTCTTCGACCGATCCGCCGAGGAGATGCCGGTGTACGGGACCATCGCCTCGCGCTTCAACGACGATGGCGTCACCGCGCTCTACCAGGGTATCCTGCCCGCGCTCGCTGAGCACGGTCTGAAAATCAAATCGGGCACGCTTCTCCCGATCAAGGCGCGCGCCTCCTCCGCGAGAAACGCGATCGTCCCGCCCTCGCGCAGCCGCTACCTTGCCGAGGTCGCAGACACGGTGCGCGGCTACCACGCTCGCGCCGGCGAGCAATCGAGAACAGCGCGCGAGCGGCAGCAGTTGCTTGCAGCCAGGGCGATGCTCTCAGCGGCGGGCAAGGATGCCGTGATTCTGGATCCGCTCATCGAGGAGAAAAACGCCAAGCTCGATGTGCGTTCCAGGCAGCTCATCGAGGACTGGCCGGAGACGAAGAGGACTTACGCGGGCGACGAGCAGGTGGTCAAGGTGCGAGAGCGGGAACTCCGCACCCGGCTCAACACGATTTCCCTTTCGGGGACTAAAGTGCCGAAAGTCGCGCTGCCGGGCTTCGAGGACCACGGCGAGATACTCAGGTGGCGCATGCGCGAGAACCTGCCCGGCTCCTTCCCGTTCACCGCAGGTGTATTTTCCTTCAAGCGCGAGAACGAGGATCCGACGCGCATGTTCGCGGGCGAGGGCGACCCATTCCGCACCAACCGCCGCTTCCATCTGCTGTCGAAAGACAATCCGGCGAAACGCCTCTCGACCGCGTTCGATTCGGTGACGCTCTACGGCTTCGACCCGGACCTGCGCCCGGACATCTACGGCAAGGTCGGCAACTCGGGCGTATCCATCGCCACGCTCGAAGACATGAAAGTGCTCTACTCGGGCTTCGACCTGTGCGACCCGGCGACGAGCGTCAGCATGACGATCAACGGGCCGGCGCCGACGATCCTCGCGATGTTCCTCAACTGCGCCATCGACCAGCAGATGGACAAGTTCCGCGCGGAAAACGGTCGCGAGCCGACGGCCGCCGAGCGCGGGGAGATCAAGGCGGAAACACTTTCAACTGTTCGCGGCACGGTGCAGGCGGACATTTTGAAGGAAGACCAGGGCCAGAACACCTGCATCTTCTCGACCGAGTTCTCGCTCAAGGTGATGGGCGACGTCCAGGAGTATTTCATCGACCACGACGTGCGGAATTTCTACTCCGCATCGATCTCCGGATACCACATCGCAGAGGCCGGCGCGAATCCGATCTCGCAGCTCGCCTTTACCCTCGCGAACGGCTTCACGTTCGTCGAGGCCTACCTCGCACGCGGAATGAAGATCGACGATTTCGTGCCGAACCTGTCGTTTTTCTTCAGCTACGGCATGGAGCCCGAATACGCCGTGCTCGGACGCGTGGCGCGACGCATCTGGGCGGTGGCGATGCGGGACAAGTACGGCGCGAACGAGCGCAGCCAGAAGCTCAAATTCCATTCGCAGACATCGGGACGCTCGCTCCATGCCCAGGAGATTGCCTTCAACGACATTCGCACCACGCTCCAGGCGCTGATCTCGACCTACGACAATACCAATTCCCTGCACACCAACGCCTACGACGAGGCGATCACCACGCCCACCGAGGAGTCGGTGCGCCGCGCCATGGCGATCCAGCTCGTGATCAACAAGGAATGGGGTTTGGGAAAGAATGAGAATCCGAACCAAGGCTCGTTCATCGTCGAGGAGCTGACCGATCTGGTCGAAGAAGCGGTGTTGAAGGAGTTCGAAGCGATCGCCGAGCGCGGAGGCGTGCTCGGAGCGATGGAGACTGGCTATCAGCGCGGCAAGATCCAGGAAGAATCGATGGTCTATGAGCACCGAAAGCACGATGGCTCGTATCCGATCATCGGTGTCAATACCTTCCTCAATCCACGTGCCGCGACAATGCCACAAAAACTCGAGCTCATCCGCTCGACCGAGGAGGAAAAACAATCCCAGCTCAAGCGCCTGGCCGATTTTCGCGAGCGAAACAAGGCTGAATCCGGTCCGATGCTGAAGCGCCTCCAGCACGCGGTGATCAGGGACGAGAACGTCTTCGCGGTGCTGATGGACGCGGTGCGCTGCTGCTCGCTCGGCCAGATCACCTCGGCGCTGTTTGAGGTGGGAGGTCAATACCGCCGCAATATGTAGGGCGGGGGAGGATATCCCCTCGGCTCCTACGCGAAATGACACGCCACCACGTGCCCGTGCCCCACGTCCCTCAACTGCGGCTCGGACGCAGGGTCGGTGCAGACGGCGGGGCGACCCTTGTCTTTGTACAGCGGGCAGCGCGGGGCGAAGCGGCAGCCGCTGGCCGGGTGCTCGAAGTCGAACACGCCCCAGGTGCGGCGCTCGCTCTCGACCGTCACGTCGTTCACTCGCCGGTTCACCTCGGTAGTCTGCTTGTCCGCGAGCGACGACCACAGGATGCCCGTGTAGGGATGGCGCGGCTGGTGCGCGATGTTCTCCGCCAGACCCATCTCGACGATGCGTCCGAGATACATGACCGCTACTTTCTGACTGACCAGCTCCACGACCGGGAGATCGTGCGAGATGAACAGATACGTGAGCCCCAGTTCTTTTTGCAGGTCGCGCAGCAGGTTCACCACCTGCGCCTGGATCGAGATGTCGAGCGCGCTCGTGGGCTCGTCGGCAACGATCAGGCGCGGGCGCACCGCGAGCACGCGCGCGATCCCCACCCGGCGCTTCTCGCCGCCGGAAAGTTCCGAGGGAAAGTTAGCCAGCTTGCTGTCCTTGAGACTCACCTGCTCCAGCAGCTCGCGGATGCGGCGTGCGATTTCGGCATCGCTCGGGCGCTCGTGCACGGTGAGCGCCTCGCGCAGGATGTCGCGCACGCGCATCTTCGGGTTCAGGCCAGCGTCGAGGTCCTGGAAGATCATCTGCATCTCGCGCCTTAAGGGGCGCAGCTCGGCGCGGCTCAAGGTGGTGATGTCGCGCCCGTCGAACACGACACGCCCGCTGCTGGGGTCGGTCAGCCGCAGCACCGTGCGTCCTATCGTGGTCTTGCCGCAGCCGGACTCGCCGACGAGGCCGACGGTCTCGTTTTCCCTGAGATAAAAGCTCACGCCGTCCACTGCCGGGATCACGCGCCCCTGACCGGTCAGCATCGAGATCAGGCCGCGACGCTGACTGTATTCCTTGCGCAGATCGGTGACTTCAAGAATGGTGCGGGTCATGCTTTCCCCGTCGCCGGGTACAACCAGCAGCGCACCTTGTGACCGGTCGCGACCTCGCCGAGGGGCGGCTCGCTACCGGCGCAGTTTTCACGAATCGCCTCTGTGACGCGGTTGCAGCGACCGTAGAAGCGGCAACCGCGCGGCACCTCGATGGTATCGAGCACCTCGCCTTCGATCGCCTGCAAATAACTTTTCCGGCGTATCGTCTCCGCGCTCGGGATCGAGGCGAGCAGCGCCGTGGTATACGGGTGGCGCACCTTCGCTTCCGGCGCGAGCACCTCTGCTGCGCGCCCGGTCTCCACCACGGTGCCGCCGTACATCACCGCAATGCGATCCGAGAGACGCTGGATCACGCTGATGTCGTGGCTGATGAGAAGCGTGGTGATGCCGGTCTCCGCCTTGAGCTGGGCCAGCAAATCCACGATGCGGGACTGGATGGTGACGTCGAGGCCCGTAGTCGGCTCGTCGGCGATCAGGAGCGAGGGTTCGGCGGAGAGCGCCATCGCGATCATGGCGCGCTGACACATGCCGCCGGACATGCCGAAGGGAAAGTTGTCGAAACGCAGCCTGGGTGAATCGATGCGCACGCGCTCGAGCCAGTGGATCGCGCGTTCCTTGGCTTCGCTTTCGCCCTTGAGTTTCGTATGCAGGCGGATGGTCTCCATGAGCTGTTTTCCGATCGTAGAGTAAGGGTTCAGCGCCGAGCGCGGATTCTGGAAAATCATGGCGATCTCTTTGCCGCGCACGCCCGCCATCAATGTCTCGGAGCGTTTGCGCCAACCGCGCTCGTCCTTCTCCACCTCCATGACGCGTCCATCCCGCTCCCTGATGCGCGCGTAGTTCTCAAGACCGTCGAGCAGGTTGCGCCGTGCACCGTTCGAGTACAGGTCGATGCGGCCGCTGATGACGCCCGGCCCGGCGGTGACGAGGCCCGCGGCCGAGAGCGCGGTGACGCTCTTGCCGCTGCCGCTCTCGCCCACGATGCCGAGGGTTTCGCCGCGCGCGACCTCAAGGCTCACTCCGTCCACCGAGCGGATGAAAGCGCGCTTGGCGCGCGAATAGAAGTAGGTCCGCAGGTTCTCTATGGCTAGCAGCGGCGCGTCCATCACCTCCTCCGCTTGCCTTCGAGGAGGTTGTTGAGCCCATCGCCTAGCAGCTGGAATCCGAGAATCGTCGCGAGGATCGCGAGCGCCGGCGCGGTCGAGGGCCAGAAGTTGCCCTGCAGGAAATAGTTCGCGCCGGCCTGAACCATGTTGCCCCATGAGGGCGTGGGCTCCTGCACGCCGAAGCCGAGGTAGGAGAGACTCGTCTCGACTAGAATCGCCTCGGCCATGCCGAGGGTGGCCTGGATCACGAGCAGGGCGCGGCAATTCAGCCACAGGATATGCTTGAGAATGACCGTGTGCGCCGGCAACCCGAGTGCATGCGCCGCCTCGACGAAGCTCTTCTGTCGAAGAAACGCGATCTTGCCCGCGATCAGGTTGGCGATCACCGGCATGCCGGTGATGCCGACCACGACCATGACGTAGTAGATGTCGGCTTTGAACGCGGCGATCACGAGCAGGATCAGCACCAGGCGCGGGAACGAGTCGAGCAGGTTGTCGAAGTAGGTGATGATCGTG
This sequence comes from Betaproteobacteria bacterium, assembly GCA_005883665.1. Classification (GTDB taxonomy): domain Bacteria; phylum Pseudomonadota; class Gammaproteobacteria; order Burkholderiales; family SG8-39; genus VBDM01. The sequence continues at coordinate 1,844 of VBDE01000021.1, read as the reverse complement.
TCGAACCAGCCGCCACGGTAGCCGGCCAGGATGCCGAGAATGCTTCCGCCGACGACCGAAATCGTGATCGCAAGCAGTCCGGGGAGAAAGTAGGCCTGGATGCCGAGGATCAGCCGCGCCTGTAGGTCGCGCCCGAGGAAGTCGGTGCCGAGCACGTGCCCGGAGGTGAATGGCGCCGCATTGATCAGGCCGACGTTCATCGCTTGAGGATCGTCGGGCAGCCAGCCGAACGCGCCGAGCATGTACGAGGCCACCACCACCGCCACCACCAGCAGGCCGTAGCCCACGTAGACGAGATCGAGGGGCTCAGCGCGCTGCCGCAGCGCGAGCTCCGAGAACTCGCCGATGGAGCCGGGCGTCTGGACGTAACGACGCATGCGCTGCCTTATTCTCTCGATGCGCGCGGATTGACAGCGGTGAAGACGACGCGCTGCAGCAGGTTACCGAGACGCACGAACGCCGCGGCTACGAGGGCGATGCCCATGATGACCGGGAAGTCGCGATCCTGCGCCGCCTGCCACGCCATGCGCCCCATCCCGGGCCAGTTGAACACCTGCTCGACGATCACCGCACCTCCGAGCAGGAATGGGATCTTGGCGCTCATGATCTCGGTGACCGGGATCAGGAAACCCTCCTTGAACGCATGGCGCCATACCGCAGCGCCCTTGGCGCGCGCGGTGCGGATGTAGTCTTCGGCCAGCACGCGCGACAACTCTTCGCGCAGGTGGCGGATCATTTCCGAGAGCGTGCCGCTCGCCACCCCGAGCACGAAGATCGGCACAAGGAAATACAGCCACGCGTGCTCCTGCTTCGCCGCCGTTCCCGAGATGAGCGGGAACATGCCGAACGTATGGATGAAGACGTAGACCACGATGTAGCCGAACCAGAAAACCGGCACTGCCGAGAGGACGTAGGCGACCATGGTCGCTGCGGTGTTGCCGGCAGTGTCGCCGTGCGCGGCCGCGTGCACCGCGATCGGCACCGCGATCAGGAGGGTCAGCGCGAGTGAGCCGAGCGTGAGGGTGAGCGTGTAGACGCCGACGCGCGCGAGCTCCGGCAGCACCGGCAGGCCGGTGCGGATCGAGTTGCCGAAGTTGCCCTGCAGCATCTTGCCGAACCACGCCGCGTACTGGCCGTACCACGTCCGGGGTATACCCAGCGCCTCGCGCATTCCGAGGGCGAGCTCCGAGCGCGGCGACTGCCCCTCGAGCAAGACGTTGAGCGGGTCGCCGGGCGCGAGATAGAGAATGGCAAACACGACCACGCTCACGCCGAACAGCAAGAGCGCGGTCACGGCCAGCTCGCGCGCGAGGACGCGGCTTACGGGCTTGACCGCGGCGAACTTCACATCACTTCTGCTCGCTGGCCGGAATGAACCATTCGTCGGCGAACGAGAAGAACTTGTACGGGTGGATCTGCACGCGCCGCAGCTTCCTGTGGTACGCGCTGTAGTTGGTGAGCGTCCAAAGGAAGGTGTAGGGCTGCTCCTCGGCGAGGATCGCGTGAAGCTTGCGGTTGATCGTCCGGCGCTTCTCGTGGTCGAGCGTGAGCTTGCTCTCGACGATCAGCCCGTCCACTTCGGGGTTGGAATAGCCGCCGAAGTTGTTCTTCCAGTCGCCGATCTCCGCCGAATGGAACAGCGACGAGATGTCCGCCGAGTCGTCGAACACCCAGGACGCGAACATGATGTCGAAGTTGTGCTCGAGGAAGACGTCCTCCTTCCACGCCTGCCACTCCTTGAACTCGACGGTGATCGCGATCCCGGCGCCCTTAAGATAATTCTGGAACGCGAGCACGACGCGCTTGATCGCCTCGCTCTCCTTCTCGATCGGGACCTTGAGCGA